>JAHDBB010000213.1 GCA_020630635.1 Chitinophagales bacterium | reverse complement strand
TGAGCAGATAAGGATGATTCAAAAATAGGAAGAAACTTAATTGACAGTGTACTAAAGGGTTCTAACCTTTCAAAATAGCCCCGATAGGAGTGGTATTCGTGTCAGAAGCGTTGGCTTAGGAAAACTTGGCGACACGAATGAGAACGGATAGCGGGACTTGCCGTTGCGATGAAAGATGGAACTTTCGCTCCTAAAAAAACAATTCTCTCCATATAACAAGAACAGATGCTATCTGTTCCTACACTTTCAAAAAATCAAATTTTGTCATAAAAAAACAATCGGATTGTTAGCTCATTTTTTGCATAACAATCCGATTGTATAAATTTATTTTCACCAATTCTTTCTGAAGTCTTTGGGCTTTTTTTGAATGCGGTGATTTTTGGTATTTTGGAAGTTTTTGGGATTTTTATAAGTCTTATATTGTCGGTTGTGCTTCTGATTTTCGTGGCGTTGATAATTGGCTTGTTGGCGGCGTTTTTTGGCTTTTTTGGAACGAACCTTCTTGATCGGCTGTGGTTTCTTAACAGATTGGGACTTAAAATATTTCCAAATCAGAAAACCTGTAGCCGCCAGTATCAGAATAATCAACAGCAACATCTATACCTTTTTGATGGGTTCTTCTTTGACCTTTTCGACTTTTTTAACCTCCTTTGCCTCGTTGACTTTTTTGGGTTCTCTCTCTTTGAAAGGATGACGCAAACGTCCTTCATTACCATCTTTGAGTCTTTCAAACAAAACGGAACCGTAACGATGGAAGATTGGATTTTTTGCCCAAAAGAAGCTGTTGTACTCCTTCCCTACTGCTCCCAAATTGCTTTTGATTTCTAAGGCAGTTCGCCCAAAATAAATGGCTTTGACCCCTGCTTCTATCCCTATCTTGACTTGATCGTATAAGACATTGGTATAAAGCGCAAATTGTTGATTGTGTTCTTTTTCGTATCCAATAAAATGTGTTTCTAAATGATCGCCATTGACAAGATAAGAGATAAAACCAATGAGTTTGTTTTCGTAATAATAGCCCATAATCTGGAAAAGGTCGGGTGCATTTTTCTTGCACTCTAAGAAATAGTCATAGGCAGGAGTTGTCAAATTGAAATCGGCATTGTCCGAAATATTTTTGAATAGTGTATAGATTTGATCATTTTGTTCAATAACTTCTTGTACCGATAATTTTCTGCGTTCCAACTCTGTGCCTTTTTTGATGAGTCGCTTGGCATTTTTGCGGTATTTGGAAGTTAGACACGCTAGATAATCCTCAAAAGTTTTCCATTCGTCCCACATTTCTAAAATCATATTGGGCTGCATGTGAACTTCTTTGAAATCCTGATCGGTCAATAAACGCCCTGCTTCTAGATCGTCAGGATGCCAGTCTTTAATCAATGCGGTAGTCGGTTTGACTAGATCTTGTAACATCTCCATCGCTTGATTGAGGGCTGTCACCACTACATCATCACTCAATCCACTTTTGAAGGCAAAACCATAATCGCCTGTTATAAAGGCATTGCCACAAAGCAACAATCGTACACTCAATTTATTGATACCACTTTTTACTAAATCTGCTACTTTTTCTTTAAAGTCTTTGTCGTGCTTATCGTTGATTCTCAAACCATTGTGTATATCTATGACTTGAAAGTAGACAAGTCCCATCAAATCACTGTCATGATAAATCATAGCATAATAACTTTTTAAGTCATTGTGATGTAATTCGATGGCTCGAAGGTAGGAAGCATTGAGAAATTGCTTATTTTCGGGCAGGAATTGGTTCCAGTGGTGGTTGTCTACTTGAGTAATACTGTCATAGACTTCTATGGTAATTGGGAGGGTCTTTGTCAATGTGTTGGTTCCAAAAAGGAACGTTTTGATAGCACAAGTTTTCATTTGATATTTTTGTTTGTCAAGTTTACTAACCTAAAATCTTTAAAAGTGTTCAGTTTTTTAACGAAATAAGTATATAATCTATGCGTTTTTATGACAATATTTATGGGGATAAGTGACTATAAAAAGGACATTAGACTAAAATATTTTATAATTATCACCAGTTCTTTTAATTTTGCTTCTTTACATTCTCTCTATAAAGATACGGCATGTTTTAGGCAACCCAAAAGTTGTTTTAGTTAAAAAAGTATAAAACAAGCTGAAAGTTACAAAGGTATGAAAAAATATATTCCAAGTCTGCTCACTTTAAGCAACCTTTTTGCAGGTTGCATTTCAATAGTTTGCATATTTAATAATCGTTTGGAGTGGGTTCCCTACTTAATATTTTTTGCGGGATTAGCAGATGCTTTTGATGGATTATCGGCTCGTTTGCTAAAGGTCTCTTCTGACTTAGGTAAGGAGTTGGACTCATTGGCAGATATGGTGACCTTTGGGGTGGTTCCTGGATTGGTTTTATATCATTTATTGATTAAGAGCTTTGAGTTTTCGCCCTTGCTCATTTCAGAAAATCAATACATTTGGGCATTACCTGCTTTTTTGATTACCTTATTTGCGGCGGTCCGATTAGCCAAATTTAATATTGATACTCGTCAAACAAGTGGTTTTTTGGGTTTGGCCACTCCTGCTTGTACGACCTTTTTTATAGGCTTAATTGCCATACCTAATGGAACGGCTGATTTTTTAAAGCCCATCGTTTACAACTCTTATTTTTTGTATGCTACAGCGATTATATTTTCTTTGTTGATGGTTTCCGAAATTCCCATGTTTTCGGCAAAGATGAAAAGTTTTCGATTGCAGGATAATAAGCTGTTTTATAGCTTCTTCTTTTTTTCTGTTGCTATGTTGGTCATTTTTGGGACACTTGGACTAGCAATTGCTACGGTCGCCTATCTTTTGATTAATTTTGTGCGATTGGGAATGGGGAGTGAGTCGTAAGGACTTAAAATCTTTTGTTACTTTTGTGGCTTCAAATAATCATATATGCTTATCAGATTTGTCATAGCTAATTTTCTTTCTTTTGATAAAGAAAAGGAATTTAATATGTTGGCGGGTTCTTATCCTCAACATAAACACCATGTTTATAAGGCTGGCAAATTAAATGTTTTGAAAGGCAGTGCTATCTATGGAGCCAATGGTGCTGGTAAGTCGAACTTTGTCAAAGCGATTGATTTTTTAAAAAAATTAGTAGAAGAAGGAGCATTAAAAGAATCCGTTGCTTCTAAAAAATTTAAACTAAATCCTGATAATTACCATTTACCTACTGAGTTTGAAATTGAGTTTTATTATAAAAGAAAAATGTATGCGTATGGTGTCAGTTTAAATCATCATACTGTTGAAAAAGAATGGCTCTATCTCTCCAAAATTGACAAGGAAGATGAGTTGGTTTTTGAACGACACACTACTAAAAGTGGCAAGTCGAAAATTAAATTGGCTCCTAAATATTTGAAAACGGCTAAACAGAAATTATTGGTCGAATTGATGGAGGACAATCTTTTAAAAGATAATGAGTTGTTGTTGAGTAAACGAGAAAACTTTTCTATTAAGGATATGGATAATGTGGTTGAGTGGGTAAAAGAAAAACTTCTCATTATTTTTCCTACTACAAATCTTTTAGCATATCTTAATTTTAGTACAATACCTGATAGTTCTAAAATGATAAATGAAATTATCCAGTCGTTTGATACAGGAATAACTCAAATAAAAGCAGAAGATGTTGAATTCGATAAACTATTTGAAAATAATGAGCGTTTAAAACCACATGTCATAGAAGCCTTAGATGAACAAGGCTTTTTCCTATTCTCCTCTGTACCTAATTCATCAGCAGATACTATCTTAGTTAAATTTGATAATGAGTATAAAGCTACAAAATTATTTACCTTTCATAATGATATACTTTTTGAAGTTGCTGAAGAATCAGATGGCACACAACGTTTATTGGATATGATTTATGTAGTACGTTTTATAATTTATTCTGACTTAACTATCATTATTGATGAAATAGACCGTAGTTTGCATGTAAACTTATTATATCAATTGGTTAAAAAAATTATGGATGAGCAAGGGACGAAAGGTCAGCTTATTTTCACAACACATGAAGCAAGTCTTTTAGATTTGGATGTTTTTCGACAAGATGAAATTTGGTTTACAGAAAAAGATGATAAAGGATCTACTGATATGTACTCTTTGAATACTTTTAAACCTGTGGTTGATTTAGACCTTCGTAAAGGTTATTTGAAAGGTCGTTTTGGAGCAATTCCGTTTTTAGGAAATTTGAAAAAATTAAATCTACTCAAAAGCAATGCGTAAAAAACGAGGATATAAACGAGATATTCCGAAAAGACTATTGAGAGATTATAAACTTTTTGCAATTGCTTGTGAAGGAGGGAAACGAGAACCCGAATATTTTAGTTTGTTTGAAGAAATGTCTGAACGTATAAAAGTTGATATTATTGAAGACAAAGAAAATGAGAAGGGTTCAAATAAAACAAAATCGGCTCCTAAATGGGTCTTGGATAGAGCTGTTAAATATATTGAAAAGGAAGGATTGATAGATGAGGACGATTTATGGTTTGTCATGGATACCGATAGATGGAAAAAAGAACAGCTTCATAACATTGCTGCTTATTGTCAAGAGAAGAAAAACTGGCATATTATTTTGAGTAATCCTTGCTTTGAAGTTTGGTTGTATTTGCACAAAAAAAGTGTAATCCCTGATGATGAAAAGGCAAGTTGTAAAAAACTTAAAACAGCCATTTCTCAATTAGACGAAAAGGGCTATCATCCTTTTACATTTATACCTAGCTTATCAGTGGCTATTCAAAATGCTCAAAATATAGATAGAAATCCGAATCATTTTATGCCTGAAATTGGAACAACTAAAGTATATCTTTTAGGCGAAGCTCTGATCCAAACTATTGGTCTAAATGATTTTGAAAGCTTTGTAAAAAATCAACTACCAAAGCTCATTAACGATTTATTCAAGAAAGATAAATGATCATTAGCTTCGACATTGACAACCTACTCATCCCCTACTCCAACGACTTTGAAGTAGAGAAAAACAGTTGGTGGGCAAAACTGATTGGAGCCGAAAATATACGAAAGGGAACACCTCATTTGTTCCAAAAATTAGAAAAAGAAGGTCATCAAATTTGGATTTATACAACTTCTTACCGAAGCGTTTTTCAACTCAAAAAAACTTTCAAATCGTATAGTTTACATCCCCAAAGATATATCAATGAAAAAATCAATCGTACTCATTTAGAGGCTCAAAATTGTAAGGCTTCCAAAAATCCCAAACTCTTTGGAATAGATTTACATATTGATGATTCCAAAGGAGTCGAAGCGGAAGGACAACGATACGGATTTCAAACTCTCATCATTCATCCTCAAAATAAAAACTGGGTACAAGATATTCTAAAATACATCACTCATGATTGAACAATTAAATATTCAAATGGTGGACCTAAAGGGTCAATACAATAAAATCAAAGACGAGATTCAAACGGGCTTTGATGAGGTCATCAACGCTTGTGCATTTGTCAATGGTCCTCCTGTCAAACAATTTGCAAAGAACTTAGAACATTACTTAGATGTCAAACATGTCATTCCTTGTGGCAATGGAACGGATGCTTTGCAAATTGCACTGATGGCATTGGATTTGCAACCAGGTGATGAGGTCATTACCGTTCCTTTTTCATTTGTCGCAACGGCTGAAGTCATCGCTTTGTTGGGTCTCAAACCTGTCTTTGTCGATGTTGAAATGGATTCCTTTAATATGGATGTTTCTAAATTGGAGACGGCTATTACGGATAAAACAAAGGCGATTATTCCTGTTCATCTTTTTGGGCAAATGAGCAATATGGAGGCTTTGATGGAAATTGCGAATCGTCATCAAATTACAGTCATTGAAGACAATGCTCAAGCCATTGGTTCTGATTTTTACTTCTCAGATGGTCGCACTCAAAAAGCTGGAACAATTGGATACATTGGCTGTACCTCTTTTTATCCTTCCAAAAACTTGGGTTGTTATGGCGATGGTGGAGCGATGTTTACCAATGACGATGATTTGGCTCACAAGATTCGTTGTATTGCCAATCACGGACAAGTACAAAAATACCGTTCTGATTTTGTTGGGGTCAATTCTCGTTTAGACAGTTTTCAAGCAGTGATTTTAGATGCCAAGCTCAAGCATTTAGACGAGTATGTTGTGGCAAGAAATAAGGCGGCTGTTTTTTATGACAATGCCTTTAAAGATCAAGAATCTTTAACCGTCCCTCATCGTGTTTCATATAGCAATCACGTTTTTCATCAATATACGTTGAACTATAAAGGTGACAGAGATGGTCTAAAGACAGCTTTAAAAGAAGCAGGTATTCCAACAATGGTTTACTATCCTGTCCCGATGCATTTACACAAGGCTTATGATTATTTAGGTAACAAGGTTGGTGATTTTCCTGTTTGCGAATACTTGGCGGAACACGTCATTTCATTACCGATGCATACTGAATTTACAGAAGATCAACTCAACTATATTGTGGAACAAGTCTTGTCAAAAGCGTAAATTATTATGATTGTTTTTATCATAGTTCTTTTAATTTTATCGCCTCTCTTTTATTGGCGTATTCGACAGAAACAGATAGAAAAAGACTATCTCAACACACTTCATCATAAGCTCAACAATAAGAACTTTTTTTGCTACAACAATCGTAAACAAGTTCTATCTTTTATTGAAGAAAATCTAATACCTCAACTTTCCAATAAGATTGAGTTGATTAAATTAGAGGGTCGGGTTCCACAATCGGACTATGCTCAACTTCCTATTTCCAAGTTATTATATCGCTTACAGAACTATACAAAGTTTCCACATTTGATTAAGATTCGCAATGGACAAGTCATCGACCAATCTATTAACAATGAGTTTTTCAATACTTTCCATCAAGGGAAACCTACGGAGCATTTACTCGTTAAAATAGAGACGTTTTTTGAGGATTAGATGAAGTGACAAGTGATGGTGAACAGGTGGCTTTCGGTTCAGTTCGGGACTTCATACTAAAAAATGAAGTAAAGCGTTTTGGGGTTTTCTTTTTTGGAGCGAAAGGTTGGGTGCTTCGTCGTCACAGAAAGTCCCGCTATCCGTTCTTATGAATGCAGCCTTCTGCCGCAAGTCTTTTCGACTTGTGGCGCAAAGCCAATTGCATTCATACCACTACTATCGGGGCTATTTGGTTGAGGTCTGGACTTCTTAGTCAGGAGAAAATGGGACGAAAGTGATGATGGGACGTGAGGGGACGAAAGGGACGATGTGACATGAGGAGACGCACTAATTTTTTATCGAAAAATCTCGTATATGATTAAAAATCAAGAAAAGAACCGAAACGTCCCATCGTCCCCAAACCACGAACTAAACAGAAAAACGTCCCGTCGTCCCCAAACCACGAACTAAACAGAAAAACGTCCCTTTGTCCCAAAAAGTACGAACTAAACTACAACAATTTATAAAAACTTAAACTTTTTAAATATATGGAATATAGAAAAGAGAAAGACAGTATTGGTTATGTCAAAGTACCTGCTGATCGATATTGGGGCGCACAAACACAACGCTCCTTACAAAATTTCAAAATCGGTGGAGATAGTACCAAAATGCCTATCGAAATCATTCGAGCCTACGCTATTTTAAAAACGGCTGCCGCCCAAACCAATGCCGAACTCACGGACTTCCCCAAAGCCAAAGCAAACCTAATCAAACGAGTTTGTAAAGAGATTTTGGCAGGAAAATTAGACGATCAGTTTCCTTTGGTTGTCTGGCAAACAGGGTCAGGAACCCAAACCAATATGAATGTCAATGAAGTCGTCGCTAATCGAGGACATGTTCTGAAAAAAGGCGAACTCACAGACGAGAAAAAATATATTCATCCCAATGATGATGTCAATAAATCTCAATCCTCTAATGATACTTTTCCAACAGCGATGCACATTGCAGCCTATACTATTTTAGTGGAAAATACGATTCCTAATGTAGAGGCTTTACGAGATACTTTAAAGGCAAAATCTGAAGCCTTTATGAAGGTGGTAAAAATCGGAAGAACCCACTTTATGGATGCAACACCCATCACATTAGGACAAGAATTTTCGGGCTATGTATCACAGTTAGACCATGCCCTTCGTGCTATCCAAAATACGTTGGCACATTTATCAGAGTTGGCATTGGGTGGAACAGCCGTCGGTACAGGTATCAACACACCTCCTAAATATGCTAAAACAGTCGCTCAAAAAATTGCAGACTTGACAGGTTATCCTTTTGTTTCTGCCGAGAATAAGTTTGAGGCCTTGGCGGCTCATGATGCTATCGTAGAAGCGCATGGTGCATTAAAAACTTTGGCAGTTAGTCTTATGAAAATCGGTAATGATATTCGGATGTTGGCGAGTGGTCCTCGTTGTGGGATTGGTGAGATACTGATTCCAGCGAATGAGCCTGGTTCTTCGATTATGCCTGGTAAAGTCAATCCTACACAGTCGGAGGCGATCACGATGGTTGCAGCCCAAGTATTGGGTAATGATGTAGCGATCAATGTCGGGGGCGCAACGGGTCAGTTTGAGCTGAATGTCTTTAAGCCGATGATGATTCATAACTTTTTGCAGTCGGCTAGAATATTGGGCGACGCTGCGGCATCTTTTAATCACAACTGTGCCAAAGGTATTGAGCCTAATCACAATATTATTGCTCAGAATCTTCAAAATTCTTTGATGTTGGTGACGGCTTTGAATACGCATATTGGGTATGATAATGCAGCGGCTATTGCGAAGAAGGCTTATAAGGAAAATAAGACATTAAAGGAAGTTGCGGTAGAATTGGAGCTATTGACAGAGAAAGAGTTTGATAAATATGTGGTTCCTGAAAATATGGTTGGGAAGATTTAAATATTAAAGATACCTTCAAGCAATCGGGTTATAAATCTGTCAAAAATTGGTAATCTGATTGCTTGATTTTGTTTTAAAAAAGTGTAAGTAACGATTAAAAAATATCAACGAATGATAACAATTGTTATAGAGAGAAAAGAGATAAAAAAAATGGAGTTAAATCCAACGAATCATTTAGAAATAGAAAGTACGGATCTTGATCTATGTCTCAACATTCGAGATGCTAGCTTGATTCGAGATTATAAAAAAAGAAACATCGCCATCATATCTAACATAATCGTTGCTATTCAGTATGACTCGAAAGACGATACCCAACAAGGAAAAAGTTTGCCTGTTGATAATGCTCAACTCTTCAAAGAAGATTTTCTTTTACTAAAAGATTTTATGAAACTTTCAATGACTTAGTAATGAATTGGATTGATTTTTTGATTGGTTTTACGATGGTGAATGGGGTTCCACATTTTATTTTGGGAATTTATGGCTGTCGTATGTTGAGTTTATTTGGGTATAGTCGATGGGGGAATATTGCGTATGGCTTGTTGAATACGGTGGTGTCGATTGGATTGTTTCTGTATCAGTATGGAGTAGACGGGATTTGGCAAAATGGAATTTTTGTGGGTGGGATGTTTATTGTGGTGGCCTATATTTTGACGGGGAAGTTGGTGCATTATTTATTTCATACAAAACATTTTGATAGTCGATAGTCGATAGTCG
>JAHDBB010000212.1 GCA_020630635.1 Chitinophagales bacterium | reverse complement strand
CAGTTGGAAAGTTGAAGCATTTAAGAATATTTAGGTTAAATAATTATTGGTATACACTTTTAAAATTAATATACGAATATTGTAGGAACAGATTGCATCTGTTCTCACGAATGAACCGCATCCGTTGATAAAGAATTGAAAATATTAATTTCTAATGTGTACACCTATAGTAATGATTATTGATGTGTTTTTTAGGAGCGAAAGGTAAAATGCGTTGTCGTTATGGCAAGTCCCGCTATCCGTTCTTATCACCAAGCCACCCGAACCCCTTAGCCAATGCTGTTTGGTGATACCACTACTATCGGGGCTAGTTGGTTACAGCCTCAATGTTTGTTATTATGCATTTATACCTAATAATGCCACATCAATAAAAATACGTTATAAGGTATTGTTGTGAAATATTGATTGAATATGTTCTCTCCTTACAATATACAAATATTATAAAGAAAAAGTGCCAATATTTTTAAAAAAGTAAAAGAGTGGAGAATATAAAAAAGGTAAGACCATTTTGTGTTCCCTAAATTGGAAACGTAGCTTTTTTTAGTTTTGTTATACGAAAGACAAAATTTTTTTGAAAAAACTTAAAATAAGATTTTGAGGTATAAATGATATGAGTGGAAAATGAGCCGTTTGGGTAAGTGAAATCTAATGCAAAGGTAGGGCTAAAACCCAAT
Organism: Chitinophagales bacterium; assembly: GCA_020630635.1. Taxonomy (GTDB): domain Bacteria; phylum Bacteroidota; class Bacteroidia; order Chitinophagales; family UBA2359; genus JAHDBB01. The sequence goes on along the minus strand of JAHDBB010000212.1, from coordinate 8,920 downwards.
AATCCCGAATGGATTAAATGCTGATTTTTAATTTCAAAATCTCAAATCAGTTCATCTGCTATAGGTGCTGTCTCTTCAAAATAGCCCCGATAGAAGTGGTATGAATGCAATGCGTTGGCTACCAAAAACGTTGGCTGCCTTCATAAGAACGGATAGCGGGACTTTCCGTTGCGATGAAAGAGTAATAACCCTTCGCTCCTAAAAAAATAAAAAACTACTTCTTCTCAAACTCTACAATCTTCTCTTTCAACCAATCTAATTCTGCAATCGTTTCAATCCCATTTATCTCTTCTTTGATCTTATCAATAGACACTTTACTACTCAATTTTAGACGAGCCAACTTCGTCGTATATTTAACGAGATTTTTGTATTTATCTCTTTTAAGTTGACTCACATGTTTATTATTATAAAGAAAACTTTTGAAGGCATCAAACAACGAAAACAAAGTAATCATTTCATTTCGCTCATAGTGAGTTTTCATCAATAACGTTTTACCAATCAAATAATAATTGGAATGCTGAAAATTGACCTCATTGAGATGATTTAAGGTTTCGGCATATTTTTGTTGATGAAAATGGTGGATAGCTGCGGCATAATGAAAAGCATTGTCTTGATCCGATTTTTGAATTTGATCTTTGTACTTATAGATAAATGTTTGGGCATACTCAAAATCCTGTAAACGCATACACATGGTCACAATATTGATGTAATCCCATTGAGATAAATATTCTTCATTGAGCAAAACCTTTTCATCAATCATTACCTTATACAGATCCAATAATTTTTGATTGTAAGACACATCTTGATTATTGATTTTGCGGATACAATAATTGCGAGCATAAATATAAAAAATCTGCATCTCTTCTTGATTAAAGAAATCTTTATAAAGGTCTAGGTATTTGGTGATATTTTGAAAGTGTTGGTCATTATCAACATCGGTGAGCATTTTATAAATTAGATAATGAATATGAATAATAGGAATCTCAAGAAAAGAGCTTTTTTCAATATAATCCAAAATAATAGGATCTAAAATAGCTTCATAATCTACTGCCATAATATTGGTGAGATTGGACAACAAGCAAGCATTACGCAACTTATCAGCAAAATAAAAAACATCTAAATGATAACCCGTTTGGATGAGATAATCTATGTTATTATAGTTCTTACGATCAAATTCAAATTCTGCCTGTTTATTTTCCAACAAATATTGATGATGATAATAGTTGATATTGCGAGTCTTCTTTTTTTCCTGTTTTGTTTGATGTTTCTTAAAAATATTTTTAAAGTATTTATCCAGTCTCCTGTCATCATACGATTTCAATAAAAAAAATTGTTGGGTACTTTTATCGTCTCCAAGAGCTTGTTGTACCAAAAATTGTTCGATCAATAAAGTTAAGTCCGAAACCAAATGACGCAACATAGCTTCTTTGAACTCCTTTTCTTTTGGAAAAAAATGTTTAAATATTGATTCACTTTCCATTCCCTTATGAGCATATTTGGGATGATAGCGAACCAAATAATCATACAAATCTAGTAAGTCTGTGCGCTTATTAAAATAAGGGGACTCCAAAAATAGGCGACCTTTTCGGATTTCTTTATTGGAAAAACTCTTCAATAAAGCAACTATTTTACTGTTTTGCATATCTAATAAGTTATAGTTATGATGTTAAAGATAGTATTTTTCCGATAAAATTGATATTTTTATGCATTTTTTTTATCATTAATATTTTTTATTGTTTGATTGTTAAGTGATTATAAAATAAAAAATATTATCTATGCATTTCTTTGTCTTCCGATAAACAATATTTTATGATTGTTTTTTTATGGGTATTTATCTGTTTTTTCGGAGTTTAAATAGGTTCGATGATTTAATTATTGAACAAATAAGTAGATTATTGTAGGGATAAATTAAACAAAAATTAGGATATAAATTTTATCGAAAAGATAGTTAAGTGTTTGATTATTAGTCAATTAGTTGTTTTTTGTCTTGAGGAAAACGTTTTTTTTGAGCGATAAACCCATTTTTTTCTTTTTGTAAATCGTTTAAAAAAGTCGGTAATTTATAATGATTTTTGGGCTATCGCCCAAGCACGTTTCCTTATGAGCAAAAACTTTTTAGTATGAAAAAATTATTATTACTTAGTTTTATTATGGCTATTTCCAGCCTAATTCCCCAAATTGCCTCTGCCCAATTCGGTGGAGCAAGAGACATTACACCTGTCATTGACATTGTAATTGGCATTCCAGAGCCTGTGCTAGATCATCAGGATCAAGGGGAGGATAGTGACATCATAGATGGTAGCGATCATAACCTCATCAATCCTCATACCATTTCGCTCAATATCAAATCAGACCTAATTTTACAACAAAATACGACCAGAGAGATAACAGAACTGGAAAGTTCTACGGTTGTGGAAGTATCTACAGAGGATAAAAATACTTCGGAAAGCGAAAGCAAAGACGAAGATACAACCTTAGAAAGTTTGACAAGCGATAGTGATAACTTTGGATTCCACCTCAAAGCCTATCCCAATCCAGCGATTGACCAATTGTCTTTAGATTTTGATCGAATAGGAAATTACGAAATTTACGTATTCAATATGGTAGGACAATTAGAAGCAGCATACCAAGCTTTGGCTACCAACCAACATCAAATAGAGGTAAGTGACTGGCAAACAGGTCTTTATTTTTTACAAGTAGTTGAAAATGATCAGGTATACACAAAACGTATCAAAGTTGCTCACTAATTATATTTTTTAGGAGCGAACGGTTTATTGCTTCGTCGTCACAGCAAGTCCCGCTATCCGTTTTTATGAATGCGCCAACGTTTTGGGCAGCCAACGCATTGCATTCATACCACTACTATCGGGGCTATTGTTGAAGGAACAGAACGCTTTACAAACTGAACTGTTTTAGAGTTTAGAAATTAAAAATTAGCATTTAATTCCATTGGGCGGACACGACTTCTTAGCATCAATGGAAAAAACAACATACTTGATAAAACATATTTGAATTGAAATCACTCCGACAGGGGTGATTTTTTTTGCCCTTTTCTTTTCTCCATAATAAACATTCAGATTTATGTTACAATAATCATAATTTTGTCTAAGAAATGTTAAAGCAATGTCATGTTTCTTTCGATAAGTTCTGGAAAACACCATAATATTTGATGTGTTAATACGTTGATAAACAGTTTTTTATGTTGATTTAACTACTTAAATTTAGGGGTTTTTGCTCCGATAAGTTGTTATTTTTGTACTGGATTTTTTAAATAGAATGTGCTATATTACCATCAAATTACTAACCGAGCAAAAACAGGACCATGAAAAAAATATTATCTATCTTTATAATGTTAAGTTTCCTATTAATAGGAGAAACCCTTAACGCACAAGTTGTCTCTCCAGAAATTGAAGAAGATATCACACCAGTTATTGATGTGGTAATGAGTCCAAAAGGAGAAGACATGACTTTTGGCATGCAACGAGATGATAGAGGTACAACAGGAGGGGAGACAACAAATGATTTGAATGAAACCCAAGTTGAAGATATTACTCCAGCTAATGAGGTAGAAGAAAGTCAAGCAGAAGAACGTACCATTCAAGAAAAGCGTGAGTTACTCAATGAGGTGCTTGCTTATCCCAATCCTGCCAACTATCAATTGACCGTTCAATTTAAAGAAGAAGGAGATTATACACTTTATATCTACAATCTTTTAGGACAAGTAGAAGAAGAATTTTGGGTAGAGTCGAAAAAAGACTATAAACTTGATGTATCTACTTGGCAAGAAGGTGTATATCTTTTACAAATCGTTCAAGACCAAGAACAAATAACGAGAAGAATCAAAATATCTCGTTAAAACATAGCTCTTAAGTTAGTAAAAATTAAACAATTAGATTATTCGTAAATCACCCCAATTCGGGGTGATTTTTTTTGGCTCTATTGTAAAGGGAAAAACATCATTTTCAGGAATGAAGCCTTTCGTTTTTATCTTATTTTTGAACTCTACTGAGCGAGGGAAGTCATTCCCTTGCCGACATAGGATTCCTCGTTTAAAATAGCATCACAAATGAAGAGCTACCCCAAATTTTTATCATTTTACAAGTAAAAAACACCGATAAATAACTTTAAAAAAATCCGATTTTTTCGACAAAGCCTTTTTTATCTTCCAAAACAAAATTGCCTAATTGTTTGATTATCAGTATTTTATTTTTTGGTCATGTCTTCCTTCCTAAAAAAACTCCGAAATATAGCCCCGATTTACTACAATTTTTCTTGTTTTTTGTCAGCACAATGTCAAGTATATTTGAATTGTAAAATAAATCAATATTCTGGATAGTTATCTAGTAACTCTATAAAAACAGAAAAATATGCTTACAATCAAAAAAATAATCTTTCCCTTATTAGTTGTATTACACATCGTTTGCCGTTTTATTTGGGCAGACGCTCATGAAATGTCCTTAGAGATAGACACTGATACACAAAAACAAGAGGTAGCGTACCAAAACTTCTTACATGAAAACCCCAATATTGCCCAATCTTTACAACAAAGCAATGTCGAAAAATGGCAGATTGACAGATTAGTCGCATTAGAAAGACAGGAAGCCTATCTTCCCCTTTTAAGTTTATTTGTTGAATAATATTCTAAGCATTCCCATTACTTGTTTTATAGGATAATATATTTTCTCTACCATTTACATAAATGCAGGGTATTTTTTTGATTGATGGTTATTGACCATTAATAGCTCAATAGTTCAGGCAAACCCACAAACAATTTCCCTAGTTTGTGGGTTTTGTGTTTTCATAAAAAAGAGTTGTAGGAACAGATTGCATCTGTTCTTATGAATAACACATCAATGATATAAAAAGTATTAGTTTCAAAATTCAAAAGTGGTTCAGTTACGATGGGTTCTGTCCTCAACGAACTAGCCCCGATAGAAGTGGTATGAATGCACAAGTGTTGGCGTGGGGTGTGGCAAGGCTGCATGCATAAGAACGGACAGCGGGACTTTCCAACACGACGAAGCTCCCAACCCTTCGCTTCTCTAATTAATTCTTTGCCTAAATAGATGCTCAAAGAAAATGAAACATTCTTCAAAAGTTCGATAGCTAGCACTATCTCATTTTGAACAAGTTTTATTTTCCATCTATTTGGCAAGAAATAAGATTATTAGATTTTTGGGTTGTATTTTAAAATCATGAACTGATCCATACTATGGACTATTGACCATCGACTATGGACTAAAAAAACTATTTCTTCGCCACCAAAATATCTCGTTTTATCGACTTATCCACCATATGCTCAAATCCATCATAAGGCGACTCCTTCAAAACCTCAAACCCATACTCTAAAAACAAACTTGTTAGTTTCGATTTAGAAAGTACAAAAGCATTCCAAGCAATAACCACCACACCGCCTTTCTTCAAAACCTTGTGCCATTCCTCCAAAGAAGCCTTTAATAATTCAAAGGGATTGCGAATAAATGCAGCCGTATTTTTTTGTGTCGAATTCTTGTGAGCAATCCCATAAGGCAGATCACCCACAATCAAATGAAAGAGATCCTTTTTGAAATATTTGAACGCTTCTTGAGCATTGCCTACCACGATGCCGACCTTTTTTCGCAAGTCTTCTTTTTTAAATTCTTCCTTAGAACGAGCAAACTCAAACTCTTGAATAAAAGTCGCTTCGGATTTCTTTTTACCGTACAACTGCCTTTTATGAGCTTGATGTTTGAAGCGTTCAGTTTCCAAATATTTTTTGAAAAAAGTACTTGCTGCGTGTACAGATTTATTATCAACTTCAATACCAAAGGCATCAAATCCATAAATCAAACCTTCAAAAAGTGTCGTGCCTTTTCCTGCCACAGGATCTAAAATGCGAATAGGCTGGTCATAATGAAAATCACTGGATAAAAGCGCCACATTGAGCATCATCCTCGTAAAAACCTCATTGGTTTTGCCTTGATACTTTAAAAGCGAGCTGATTTTCCCATCAACAAACTCGTACCGATCCCTCGAAAGTGGGATAAAACAAGTTTGCTCACCTAATTGCTCCAATTTAAAAAGGGCGAAAATAAAAGAAAGGCGAGATAAAATTTTTAAATCTTTTCGCGTTAGATTTTTATCGGTCTCCAACAATAAATAGCGAACATTGCCAATGTTTGTAATCTCAATTTTTGTACAAACCACCTCTAAACGAAGGCTGGCAATTTGTAATTCTGATAAAGCTAATTTTGCCGATAAGTTATAATAAACGCGATTATGACTGGGATGTTGGAGAATAACATAACAGGACATAAAGGAATGTATTATTTGCTATTTTACGAATAAATGTTTATCAAAAAGGAACTGTTTCTATAATTTTGAGTTCCTTAAAATTAAGGTATACTGAATCCAAAAGATAAATAAAATCCCCTTGAATGACAGCAGAGAAAATTTTTTAAGTCAAAAAAAATACCTTCTTGGGTTTGTGGCGAATGTAAAAATATGCGGAATTGTCGTTTTTTGCAAGATTTTTAAGCATTTTATTTGTTACAACATCAACTAAAAAGATTCGAGTATTCGTAGCAAAAAATCAAGAAAAGAACAGAAAGAAATCAAGAAAATCCCATAATCCTAAAAATCCTGATTCTAGTAGTATGAAGAGAAAAAACACAAACAGAACCGAAACCACAAACAGAACCACAAGCCATCAGTCACTTGCCACTATTTATTCAAAATTTTCCAATTAGAATACCCAAAAATTTCCTGTCCACCATTAAAGTTTTGTTCAAAGAAAGTCAAAAACTGATACTTCCACTTTTCATGTTTCATCTTAGGACGTTTCACCTCATAATCATCCGTATAATTCAACTGATTCTCCCAATTAAAATCCGCCATCTTCTCTTTCATTACCTTAGGATGCGTACCATCAAAACGAGTCAGTTTTTTCATAGGACCATAATCAAAATAATCAGGTTGATCCATATATTGTTTCTCCATCGCTTGTTTACCCAAATGCGTCGTATTAAAAGCCTTCGATTTAGTTTGCATGAGTAGGGGAGGACGCACCCAACCATAATGATAAACGTAAGCCTCGACCCTTGCAACTTGGAGATGATAAGTTCCTTGTTTTTGACGATAACTCAACCCATCAAAATCAGGAATACGCCTAAATGATTGAGCCGAAATATAAGAGTGAATATCTGGACGATTGCGAACAATCCGAATTTCATTAGGATACCAACCATGACTCACAACGATATGATCATAGTCCCCATAAAAATGCTTATATCGAAACAACAAACCTTCGACTTCCTCATCTTCCAAAAGCTCCTCACATCGCTGAACAATCACAGGCAGATATTTCTCATGGATCACTTCATCCGCCTGTAAATAAAATAACCAATCACCAGAACAATGCGACTTCGCAATATCTGTTTGATGAGCATGTTCCATACCACGAGGATACTTTTCAATATCCCAGACAGTATCAATAATTTTAATTTTGGGAGAACCAATACTTTCAATCAATTGGCGAGTCGTATCTTCTTTGCTACAATCTCCAAGCGCAATCACAAATTCATCCACAATGGGCAAGATAGAACAAATAGAAGCTTTGATTGGATAATAGAGTTTAGCCGTATCTCTAGCAAAAGTGAAGCCGCTGATTTTCATTTAGAAGGAGATGAAAAGTTGGTATAAAATGAAAATCCCCTAAGATGTTTAATCTTAGAGGATTTGCTTAGTTGCGGGGACAGGACTTGAACCTGCGACCTTCGGGTTATGAGCCCGACGAGCTACCAACTGCTCCACCCCGCGATATTGAGAGTACAAAGATACATGTTTTTTTCTTATAAAACACTTTTCTTTGCTTATTTCTGGTTTCTAAACGCATTTTTTATTCTCAAAAGTTCCTGCCTTTTTCGTTTTTTGTTATAGAATTTAATGTGTTATGTTTATTTGTTTGATAATCAGTTGTTTGGGGAATGTGAAAAAGTCCAAGAAATTTTTTACTTTAGCATAGTAGAAATAAAATTTTTTTGAACTTTTTAGCAAAGTTTGTCCAATCCTAATTCACAATTACCAATTATGTCAGAAAACCAATTTTTTCAATCAGCCATTTCTGTCAACTGTGTCGTTTTTGGCTTTGATGGCAAAGAACTCAAACTTCTCCTGATTGAACGAGAGCTTGAACCCTATAAAGGCGACTGGTCTTTACCTGGAGGACTTGTTTATCCAAGAGAGGATTTACAGGCGGCGGCTAGTAAAGTTTTACACAGTATTACAGGAATGGATAGCATTTATCGTGCCCAACTCAAAGCATTTGCAGCGACGGACCGTCATCCTTTTGGGCGAGTCATTACCGTTGCCTATCTCTGTTTGCTTCGCCATGTAGAAGCAGACTTGACCGAATCTACTTTTGCCAAGACCACTCAATGGTTTAATGTCAATAGGCGACCTGATTTAGTTTTTGATCATGAGAAAATAGTATCAGCAGCCGTTACCAGATTACGGGAAAATATTCGGAGTCGTCCCATTGCTTTTGAGTTACTCAACGAAAAATTTACCTTGCCAGAGCTTCAATTATTATATGAGAAGGTTTTAGGGAAGAGTTTAGATAAACGCAATTTTAGGCGCAAGATTTCTTACATGGATTTTTTACAGGACACCCAAGAAGTTCAAAAACAAAAGATGTATCGTCCAGCCAAATTATATAGATTTAATACAGAACTTTACCAAGAAGCCAAACAAGAAGGCTACGTTTTTTCTTTGTGATTTTTTTTGATTAGGAGCGAAAGGTTCATTGCTTCGTCGCTACAGAAAGTCCCGCTATCCGTTCTTATGCTAAAAGCCCTCGCAACCCCTTTTAGCCAATGCTGCATTTAGCATACCACTACTATCGGGGCTATTTTTGAAAGGACATAACACATCACAATCTGAA
>JAHDBB010000211.1 GCA_020630635.1 Chitinophagales bacterium | reverse complement strand
TAACTGCAAATTATCCTCCGAATCATCCCAAGTCAAATAATAAACAGCCGTATCCGTAAATAAGCTAAAATCTGGATGCAATTGTCCTTCTGGATTGGGATACAACTGTGTATCAAAAAAGCCATCATTTTTTTCGCCAAAAAATTCTAGGTAGGTATCAGCATATAATTCGTTATCAGATATAAAAAATGGAACCTGTTCGCCTCTATGAAACAGTTGCCAACCCTCTGTTTGTTGAGGAAGATCTATTGTTTGTAACAACTCACCCGAAATTCGATAAATACCTGTCTCTGCTACTTTTATCTTATAGTAAGGTTGAGCAAAATTGATCCAATCATTACAATAATTTTGGGAGAATAATAAGGTCGGAATCACCCATAAAAGGCAATAAATTAATAGCTTTTTCATAAGGAATGGAGTTAGTGAATGTTAAATATAACTACTATCTTATGGAAAATCAAAATCTAAAGTGTTAAAAAACCTCTTATGATCTCTTATGAATCTTATGTGGTAAAAACAAAAAAAGCCACCCCAAACGGGATGGCTCTATTTTTTCATACGAAATATATGTGGTAATCTTAAAACTAAATAAAAAGTAACTGGTCACCAGCCACGTTTTACCTAATCTGCAATCACTTCAAATTCAAATTCGTGTTTTACAGTCTTGTGTAAATCCACTTCCGCTTTGTAAGTACCCAACTCTTTCACCTCATCCAAGATTGTGATTTTTCTTCTATCAATCTCAATACCAGCCGCTTGTTTAAGAGCATCTGCCAAAATCACATTGGTTACACTACCAAAGATTTTACCAGTCGTACCCACTTTCGCTTTCACCTTGATAGGATTGCCTTTCAAGCGTTCAATCGCTGCCATAATGCCACTCAATTCTTTAGCCGCTTTACGATCACTTTGTTTAACACGTTCCTCACGTGCATTCAAGTTGGGTTTATTAGCGATAATTGCCATACGCTTAGGTAACAAATAATTGCGACCATATCCGTTTTTGACCGTTACCACATCATCTTTTCCCCCCAAGTTCTCCACATCTCTCAATAAAATTACTTTCATGGTTTTAATTATTTTAAAAGGTCCGCAACATAAGGTAACAAGGCAATATGTCTAGCACGCTTCACAGCCTGTGCTATTTTACGCTGATACTTCAACGAATTACCTGTAAGACGACGAGGCAACAATTTTCCTTGTTCATTGATAAACGTCAACAAGAAAGTCTCGTCTTTATAATCAATATATCTGATTTTATTCTTTTTGAATCGGCAGTATTTTTTACGTTCCGTTCCAATTTTGGGAGCCGACAGGAACTTGATGTCTGATCTAGATGTAGCCATTATTTACCTCCTTGTGGTTTTGAGTCAGCGGCTTTTCCATCACCCGCTTGGTTATCAGATTTGTTTTCTTGTGGCTTATTTTTAACCTTTTTGTTACGTCCAACCAAGCCAGCACGCTTATCCGCATTGTATTTGATTGCATACTTATCCAAACGGACTGTTAAAAAACGCAATACGCTGGAATCTCGCTTCGCTTTCAATTCCAAAGCATCGACCAATTCGCCTGTTCCTTTGTATTCTGTCACAAAGTAGATACCAGTGGTTTTTTTCTGGATAGGGTAAGCCAGTTGTTTCATACCCCAAAAGTCTTCTTCTAGAATCTCGCCTTCATTTTCTTTGATAAAGCCTGTGTAGCCCTTGATGTGTTTTTTGACTTCAGACTCATTCATAACAGGCGTGAAGATGAAGACCATTTCATAATTTTTAACTCTCATTTTCACAGTTTATGAGCGCACCAATGGCGAACCATTTTGGATGTTAGCACACTCGATGAACAAATTTTTTTAAAATGGTGGGCAAAGATACTATTTTTTTATCAAATTGAAAAATTTTTGATTTGGAGTTTTTTTTAAGTGACCTGTGACCAGCTTCTGGTGACTTTTTCTTCGTTTTGTGATTTTTTTAGGAGAGAACGAAAGCAGCTTCGTCGTGATGGGTCTTCCCGCTATTCGTTCTTATTCGTGTGGCTCGGTTTTTCTAAGCCAACGCTTCACACGAATACCACTACTATCGGGTCTAGATGGTTGTAGAAAGGACTTCTTAGTGCCAGAGGCTGTGACGAAGGGACGAATTGTACATATTTTACATGTTGGGACTAAGGGACGCTTATTGTATAAAATCGAATCAACTCGTCTTTGATAAAAAATAAAAATGTCCCCCTGTCCCCAACCACGAAAAGAACAGAAACGTCCCCTCGTCCCAAAAACACGAAAAGAACCGAAACGTCCCATCGTCCCAAGTCCACAAAAAGAACCGAAACGTCCCATCGCCCCAAGTTCACGAAAAGAACCGAAACGTCCCCTCGTCCCAAAAACACGAAAAGAACCGTTATTAAAAAAACGTTGAGACTGTAACGATCTAGCCCTGATAGGAATGGTATCACCAACGGGATGGGCAAAAAGGGTGTGGGTCGCTTGGTGATAAGAATGGATAGCAGGACATTCCAATACGACGAAGCATCGAACCATTCGCTCCTAAAAATAAAAAAAGTAGGCTCCCCCAAAAGAGAACCTACTTGTACTATTAAAATTCATTAATCATTATTGCTTGACAATACGTTGGTGTTCATAACCATTGACACTCAACAAATACATACCGTCTTGTAAATCCGATAAATCTAATTGATAAGCAGTAGTTAACTGATCTATTTGAAGGTCTTTTAGTAAACGACCTGCCACATCAAAAAGCTGAATTTGTTGGATGGTTTCTTGTGATATGATTTCCACAAAACCAGTTGTTGGATTGGGATAAACTTCTATGACCTCATTAGGTGAATTGCCCAAACGGTATTGAGTACAATTGGCATTAGGATTGACAATCGTGAAAAATTCACTTACGTCATTGCAATTGATATTATTGTATTCACTTACTCTAAATCGAGCTTGATTGCTTCCACAAATAGAATTGGGCAAGGTCCAAGAGGCTGAACCTTGATCTCTATCTACGGCTGTAAAGTAGAACCAATTGACTCCATCATCTGAAAATTCTAACTTGAAATAAGGATAAGAATCGGTAGAATTGTGGGTCCATTCGATGGTTACTACATCTCCTGGATAGTAATTGCCGCCTGTTGGAGCTGTAACGGTAATACAAGCATTCGGATCGGTTGTAGGTTCACAGTTTTCATCAATGTATAACCAAGTATCGTTGCCATTGCTCATAAATCCATCCGTGACACAAATACTATTGGTTGCCACAATTTCCTCATCGGTGTTTGTACCTTGTACGGTAATATCGGTCACGACATCTTCTTCACAATCGCCATTGTTAGGTGGATCTATTGTTCCTGTTCCCGTTATGTTGACCGTATAGTCTTCTACCTCGCCTGTGTTGAGGTTGCCACATGGGGGAATATCAGAAGGTGTATCGCCTTGACTGTATTGTTGAATACTTACTCTCATACGAGCGTCTCCTGAAATTAAATTGTTCGGAACATTAATTGTAATTGGAGAAGATGTAAATACCTTATCTACTCCTTCATTGGGTTGCCCCGTATAATCATTGCCAGGTACCACATTTACGGTAAATGCTTCTTCTTCTTCAAAAATAAGATCTTGATCAAAATCAATCCATAGTTTACAGGCAACTCCCCAACTGGCAATCTCTCGAAAACCTGTAAGACTGAAAGTATACGTATTGTTTTCTGTTACATCAAATGTACTAGTGGTATAATCTCCATATCCATTTGGGTCTTCTACAGAAGTATAAGTTGTATTGGCAAAGTTGACAGCAGTAATATAGAATTGTGATGGGGCATTACCAAAGGTAGAGCAATAAAGGCCATCACAAGCAGTCAAGCTATATCTTTCTAAATTATTACTTACCAATATCACATCATCATCATTCGTTTCTCCATCTAAGTTAAGGTCAAATTTAGAATAATCAGAACTGCTTGATTGAGCGTTGGCAAAAACTTTGTTGTAGTCTAAAGCCAAAATCACTTCATCGGTTCCTACTACATTACCTGCCGTCATTCCATAAACATTGCTTGCCAATTCTGTAACGGATTGTTGTCTACCATAAGTTTGGAATACATCATTGGTAAAATCATAAACGCCACTAAAGGGAAAGGTTTGTGTTTCGGCAGTAGTGATGCTCAAGTGGTTACGGTGGTTTAATCGGAAATAGTACTCTTCTCCAACGGTCAAGGTTTTGAATCCTAAACAGGTATTTCCAAAATCTGGACTAACAATGCTACCGTCACTCAATAAAATAGCTGATAGGCTTTCTACTACTTCACAATTATTGGGTTCAATAGCTTCTATCAAAATCCAATCAACAAGGTTGTTGGGTAGAGAAAGAGGAATCATAATTTCTTCCCCAAAGTAGTCCCAAGGAGCGGCTGTATACGGTTGAGTGATCGGAAGTGCATTGAGGTCATACAAATCTGTATTCATTGTTCCTGTTGCACTATTATAAGGTCCTTCTAAAAAGGCTTTAAACATCACGCATTCCTCAATAATTTCTGGACAAGCCCATTGACAGAATAACATTTCTTCTGCTTGGTAGAATACACCACTAGAAGGAGTGTTGACGTTATGTAGGTTGTTGTCTAAATTATTAACAATACCATCTAAGTTTGCATCGGCTTCTAAATATACAGAGGTACTTGCTACTTGATCTTGATATAAACTGTACTCTTCATTCTCTATGGTTTCATTGCCATCAAAGTTACCACCATACATCAATGCTTTTCCACCAGAAACCTTAACAGGCGTATCAGGGTGGACATTGCTGGTATTACTCATATCATACAGACTGGTTGATGGGTAAGTTTGTGGTGAAGCAGTCATAATACTCAAGTGATTTCTGTGATGAATATTGAAGACATAGCTTTGTCCATTTTCCAATTGAGGGAATGTCAAGCCATCTGTTCCACAAATACTTCGGATAATTCCATTTTCATCTAATAAAGCCGCCTGACGATCTAGTAAACATAAAGAGGCAGGATCTCTTGCCTCTACCAATACCCAGTCTACAACATTATAGCCTAAAGAAGTAAAATCTACTACTTCTCCTCCATCATAATGCCAAGGAGTTCGGTCAAAAGGAGCTGTCGAAGGCAATAAGTTAGAAGACATCAAAGTCGTATTCATCTTATTGGTCGTTGTATTATACGGACCTTCTAATAATGCTTTGAGGCGTATTTTATTTGCATTGGGATTTTCACAAATAACCAATGTATAATCTTCTACTTCCTCTGTACTATTGGGATTCATACAAGGATCTGTATTGGCAAAGTAGCCCTTTTTAATACGCATCGTATAAGTACCCAATGAATGGGTAGAGGTCGCAAAATCGGTAGGTATGGTAATGTTATTAAGACCATCAATGCTTTCATTGATAATTAACTCTCCAGCACTTTCTTCAAAAAGTTCATTTTGGTTGTAGTCAATCCAAACAAATAAATTGTTGCTATCATTATTGCCTATAAAAGTTGTGTAGAGGCTATAAGTCTTGCCTTGTTCAATACTAATCGGACTGTTGGTATAATCCCCATAACCATTATTATTGATATTAGGATTGCTGTAAAGAACACTTCCATTTTCATATACATTGACAGAGTTAATGTAGGCATTGTTGGTAACATTGTTGGGACTTAAGGCACAGGGAGGGTTAACTACTTCCACCCAAAAATCTTCTCCTTCTCCGAATTCACCAGCAGGAATAGTTGCACAACCATCACCACCAGCAATATAAGATTGAGAAAGAGATACACGCATTTTGTAAATACCTGATTCAAATGAACTAACATCAAAACTCAAATTAAGGTCTTGACAGGTAACATACGTACCAGTTGCAGGAGTCGTTACAAAAGAGCGTTCTGACTGTTGAAAGAGTCCATCTTGATTTTTGTCTAACCATACAGTCCAAGTCATTTGTTGGGGAAATAAACTGTTGAAACAAGCAGAAATTGTAGGATCACAAACAGTACAATTGGGCGCATAATAACCTCTTGATAAAGTTAATTGGCTATTAGGCTGAATGGTAAAGGAAGGTCCAGCGTTATCAATCGTATGATCTTTATAACCGCCATCATTACCTGATGTTACAACTTGATCATCCACCGCAACAGCAGCAATGTAACTATCTTCATTGGTTGTACCTGAAAAAGAACATGAAAAATCTATACCTGTGGTAATGTCTGCATTGGGTTCTTGATTGATTAGTAAATCTAAAAGCTCTATCTCATCACCTACCAAATTCAATCGAACCCAACCATACAAGAAGTCATCACAATCTAATAAAATTCTTAAACCAACGAAAAACTCGCCTTGTTGAGCGCAAACATTCCCTAAATGATGTAATAAAATTTTTCCAAATTCAAACTGTCCATTGATGGGTACAAAATCAATGTCTGAACGCAATACACCGTTTTCTGTGATGCCTGCATCACCAATAAGCGTTCCTTCTTCCAAAGAGGCTACATTGTAAATGCTCGAAGGACCATCATATAAAACAGCCGCTTCCATTTTATAATCATTTAAGCTACTGTAAATTTGAAAAATACCATCTGCATAAGAAAGATTGGGACCATAAAAATATTCATTGTTCAAAGATTTTAAATAAAAACCTGGTGAAACATTGGTTTGTGAGTTCGGTCCAACTTCATTGTCAAGATAGCTTAAAGATGTAAAATCATAATAATCAGGAGTCGGAGCAAATGGACCATAATAGATCATTCGTAAGGTATCAATATTGTAAACAACATTGGCAGAGCCATTCATAAATTGATTAATCAGTTGGTGAGGTAACACTTTTACTTCATTACCTGAGCTTAAATTTTGAATAGTTGTATAAGATAGATTCAATGTCTTATTATTACCTAATAATGACCCTGAAAAAGTAGGTGTACTAGCAAGTGGGTTCCCATCTACAGGTGATTGGCTAACAGAATTATTAGAAACAAAATAATTGCTACTTGAACCCAACAATTCTACTACAATGTTTTGAGAAAAAGTACCATTATCTACTAAATCTTCAGTAAAGGCATCTTCTCTAAAAATAACATAAGCTCCATCTAACTCTCCTGCATTTAAGGTTTGATCATAAAAATTGAGATGTCCTAAGCCCAATGCTCTTAACTGATTACAGTCCGTTTTCATCACTCGCAACCAAGCCAATTTTGCACCACAATCATCATACAATCTTAAGCCTATATAAAAGAAATCTTCTAAGTTATTTTCAACATCGGCTTCATCAATGATTTTAAGGTCCGCTACAAATTCATTGTCTTGCCAAGATAAACCATTACCAGAGGCAATAGCAGCTCCTTCTGTTAAACGGGCTACTTGATTATTGGCATCTACCAAAACTTCAACATTGCTACCCATATTAACAAAGTAGGTAAAATCTTTGTAGTATAGACCCATTTTATTGTAGCCATAACTTCTAAAGTAATCAGATTTTGAACCAACGGTTGTGGTATAATTGAGATAGGTAATATCATTTTGATACCAATCAACAACTAAGTCATCTTTAGAGACCAAGCTAGGAGTAGGAGCATAATTGAAAGCACTTGACGAAAAAGTGATACCTAAGTCCGTAATATCTGGATTGGCTGGATTATAAGCTCCCGAAATACTGATAGTTGCAGTCGTGTCACTCGTGGTTTGTACTATTTTGGTAAAGTTGTTTGGAAGATTGGTAAAGCCAACATGTCCGGTAATGTCAGCATTAAGATTTTGAAATTTAAAATCTCCATTATTATTAGAACCTCTCACCTTTACTTCAATCTGACTCGTCATTACACCTGCTGTTTCACTATCATCATAAAAAATATCTTGCAAGAAAATCAATCTAGGAGGGTCTGTTCCTTGATACAAAGTAGCTGCTAGATTACCTACTGTATGAAGGTTATTTCGTTCAGCGACTGTACTATTCAAAGCCTTATCCATATATGCTACTTGTCCTGCAGAAAACATAACAGTACAGCCTGTGTAATCCATAAAGTTCTCCAACATATCATTTTCTGAATGAGGCGTACAGGTACTAATAGCATCCCCACAATTGTCTGTACTTCTAATGGTACTATTTCCTAATGTATTAGGCGTATCATTAAAGGTATTGTACATGGGATCATCTTCTGCAAAATCAAAGTCATCAATATCACAGTTGGCTGGAACAGCGACCCCATTACCATCACCCCAAATATGTCTCAAGCCAAGCCAGTGACCTACTTCGTGTGTAATGATAGAATGATAATTAGAACGGTCAATTCCATCAGCGTTATCAGCTTGTGGGTCCATTGCCCAATAAGCCATGGCAAGTCCGTCACTTTGAGGATAGGCTTCTGCATCTTTAGGATAAATAGCGACTCCCGAAGAACCGACTCCATTAATCAAGCCTACAACATAGACATTAAGATATTGGTCTCGATCCCAATAAACCAAGTCTCGCAATGCGCTTCCAAATCCTACACCTGCAAAACTTAGTTCCGATTTAGTTCGTGTAATACCTGTCGTTGGATTTCCTTGAGGGTCTTTATCTGCCAACACAAACTCAATACTCATTGTACCTCTATCACTATAGTAAGGAACACTCAAAGGATCTGCTGTATAAGCATCATTGACACTTGTTCCTTGAAAGTCTCTATTCAATTGAGCAATGGTATTAACAACTCGTTCATCTGATATATTTTCATCTCCTTCTTCACAGCCATAAATGACATGCACGACAACGGGTATGGTATAAAGAGGGTCCATACTTTTTTCGTCGGCTGTTTTAGGTACTTGTGTTTTAAATCCTTTCAGCATTTCTTTCTCAATCTGGGCTGCTCTTTTTCTAGCATCAGGATGTTGTTGATAAAGAGCTTCTTGAGCATGATGATGTCCACAAGGAGAAACACCTGCCTGTCCAAAACTTGGGTGTCCAAACAACACCCCCAGAGTGAGCAATATTAAAACTTTTAAATAAATTGTTTTTGTACACATAATTAATTGTGATTAAAGGGTAAATACCCATTTTTGTAATAGAATTAATTTTTTAGTAACAATGAAAAAATAAGTCCAGCATTTTGAGAAAAGAGATTTTGATTCAAGATAAGGCGAAAAACACAGCCATAGCAGGGCTACGGCGAGTATTTTCAACGAAAGATTGAAGTAAAAGATCATTATCAAATGCGGAAATTATTTTTTTCTTGTTACTTAGAAGAGAAAGGTTATTACTCTTTCATCGCAACGGGTCTCCCCGCTATCCGTTCTTATAAATGCAGCTAGCGTTTTATTAAGCCAGACCATTGCATTTATACCACTACTATCGGGTCTAGATGGTTACAGAAAGTATTGCTTAGTACCAGCTTGTTAAATTTTAATATCAAAATCTAAAAACAGGAACCGAGCTAAAACTATGGACCATCGACTATTGAAAACCTTCTTCCTAAAATGTATCTAAAAGCGTATCAATAAAAATATTTAAAAGCCTGTTATCAAATATCTGATGCAAAGATAAAATAAACCCCTCCCGATTTTCAATTACAGTTTTTAAGGTTTGTTCCCAATTTCTATATTTTTTCTGATTAAAATTAAAGGTGTTTTTTATGCATAGAGCCAATTATAAAAGGATGGTGATGAGCATTAC
>JAHDBB010000210.1 GCA_020630635.1 Chitinophagales bacterium | reverse complement strand
TAATCGACACATTTTATGAGGGTCTCTTTTTCACTCATCCTGCGTTATTTTTTTCCAGCGATAGCTCGGCTACAGAAGGTCTGTCCCACACGAAAAAATGCCTTGTCTGATTAAAAAATAGCCTACCTCAAAAATGACGATTATTTACGCATAGGTACTTAAATAAAAAACCCTTCTACGGTATAGGTAGAAGGGGAACTTGTGGGGAACACGATGATTAAAACGTAAAAGTTAAAATAATGTGGTATGAGAAAACACTCAAAATCAATGTTCTTAAAATGGACTAATTGATAAAACGTTTTAAAAAAAAGCTAGCAAACTAAGATTTTATGGGATGATTAAAAGATGAATCTTAGCCTGCTAGTATGTACCACAAACACAAGATATTAAAACACTTATTTTTTTGGATAAAAGGGAAGGAAGTTCTTAAAATATTAGAAACCAAATCATATAGTACCTAGTTGAACTTCCATACCCATTTAGTGTTAGCTCAAATGGCTATCACTGCTTATTCAATGACTGAATAAATACTTCTTTTTGGATAAAAGGGAAGGAAGTTCTTAAAATATTAGAAACTAAATATGGTATCCAATTGAACTTCCATACCCTGTGGTTGTAGCCAAAACAGCTATAACTCTATACTCAATAAATGTACAACTATATTTTTCATTGTTGTTTGCTATTTATGTTTTGATGATCTTTTGGTAAAAATTTTCATCAGGTGTTTGTATTTGAATAATATACATTCCTTTAGGTAGATGGTCAGCGGGGAATGTTTGCTGGTATTGTCCTGCTGTTGGATACTCAATCGGGTTAAAATATTCAATGATATTGCCTTTGAGGTCGAGTAGCTGGATGGACACATTGCCACTTTGTGTAATTTTGTAATCAACGGAAATGTTTTCTCTAAATGGATTGGGGAAAACATTGGGTTGGGGAAGATCCGTTATATTGTCTTTTTTATTTCCTTTACTGTATCCATAAGACCAAGTATCTCCATCTGCATCTGTTATGGTTATTTGCCATTGAGAGTTTGCTCCATATTCTATAGTCGCTATTCCTTTATTGTGATTATAATCATAAACGGCTCCTATGGTTGTATCCCAACTGTAACTAAAAGGTGGATTACCGCATACTTCAAAAGAACATACCATTGCGTTATTGCTTAGGCTGTTGATAGAGTAGCTAGGTTGTACTATAAGTTCTTTATCTGTTTGTACTTTTTGATGAATGGTTTCTGAATTTCCACAAGCATCTACTACAAATAGGTATGTACCATAGTTGTTTTTACTAGTCGCATGGTGGATAGGGTTTTCTTCTAGACTAATGGTTCCATCCTCAAAAAACCAGCCGTATAAGGCATCTTTTAAGCTTGAACCAGACGAAAAGATTAAGGGATAAGTTCCAGAACATTCTAACTCACATGTAATCTCAATCGTAGCAGGAAAGTTAAGGAGGTTGGCCGCATCTAAACGACCTTGAGCGACACATTTGTTTTCTAATGAAGGAGTATAATAAGCTCGACACATTATTTTTTCTTTTACTTGCTCAACGCTTAAGTTAGGTTGATTACTCCATAATAAAGCGGCAACACCTGTGACATAGGCAGTTGCCATCGACGCACCCGATTTGTATCCGTATTGATTATTGGGTAGTGTGCTGTAAATATGTTTTCCTGGAGCTGCAACATCCACCGTATTTTTACCATATTTGGAGACTCCATTGTCGTTTGCATCAGATGCCATGACCACTATAATATTATCATTGAGAAAAGATCCTGGAAAATAAGGAAACACATCTATATTGTTGATATTGGATAAAACGTTGAGGTTATCAAGAGAAGGCTTGGTTATATCATTCATATTTATTTCTATAAAGTCTGATGTTGAAGCCTTCGTAATGTTATCATCTATAGCGGTTTCAGTGATATTGATAGATTGGCTTGGATTATCAGTAGAATTTTGGTAGTTATCATCTGTAGTTGTTTCAGCGATATTGACAGATTGATTTAGATTATTGATGGAATTTTGCTCGTTGTCATCTATGGGAAATTCAGAAAGATTAAATGCTAGGTTGTTTGATGGACTCTGGGCATTTCCACCGGAACATACTATCAACTGACCACTCATTTCTGCTTTGTCTATGGCGGTTTCTAAGAGGTGATCACAATAGCTTCCTCCCCAACTAAAGTTGCTTAATTTTATACCTTTATCAATACTGTAATTGATGGCTCTAATAATATCGGAAGTTTTGGCTTGACCGTTGGCATCAAAGCATTTGAGAGTCATCATTTGGATATTCCAGTTGATACCCGTAATGCCAATATGGTTGTTGCCGACTGCACCGATGATACCTGCTATATGTGTGCCATGACCATTATTGTCTTCAAGGTTGTTGTTGTCATCAATGAAGTTCCAGCCGTGTATATCATCAATGTATCCATTCTTATCATCATCGACTCCAGGTGTTCCTTCATATTCTAACTTGTTAATCCACAAGTTATTGGCTAAATCCTCATGATGAATGTCTATACCTGAATCTAAGATAGAGACTTTCATTTGTGAAGTTCCTGTTACATTGTCCCAAGCCTGTGTAGAACCAATTTGTCCTTTTTGAGAATCTAGTAAATAGTTTTGATAGACAAAGTTAGGATCATTTGGAGTAGCATCACTTTGGTAAATATAGTTGGGTTGAACATAGGCGACATAGTTTTGGTCTTTGAGATAAGTTACCATTTCTCTGATATTGCTAATGACGATACCATCTTTGAGAAGCGGAAAGTCTATCCTCCATAATTCGACATTCATGGAAGAAATACTAGTGATTTTTACAGCATTTAAGGATTGACGTAAAAGCGAGTTGTTGTCGTATAGATCTAGCGATGATACATTGCCTTTGGTATCAGGAGATAACGCTATTTGCACAATCAGTTCATCAGAATCTATGTTGATGACAGGGGCTTGTACATCTGATAAATCGCAAATAGATTCTTGAGCTTGACTAGTGGCAAAAATAGTAAACAAGAGTAGCAAAGAGAGGTAGCCTAAAAATCTTCTTTTCATTGGGTCTGGTTTTAATCGTAATAGTTAGGTAAAAAATAAAATGGGTTTTGGTGGTTAGTGAAACAACAAAAATAACTTATTCCATGTGACATCGACATTTTCTGATTTTTTGCGTTGAAAATACTCGTCGTAGCCCTGCTATGACTCCGTTTTTCGCCTTAAAAATCTAAAAATCTCTTAGTCCCATTTTGGTATAGTTTATTTCTGATCTTTCACTTAGGGGATGTAAAAAATAACTATTCACTTTTTAGAAATTGGAAATCCTTTTGTTAAGAAATTGTATATTTATTTTTTATACTCTTTCTAAAAGCTTATTTAAGAAGTTGTACCCTAACATAGATAGCCCCGATAGTAGTGGTATGAATGCAATGCGTTGGCTTCCAAAAACGTTGGCTGCCTTCATAAGAACGGATAGCGGGACTTTCCAATGCGACGAAGCAAACTAACCGTTCGCTCCTAAAAAAATATTTTAGCCTCTTGTTTATAAGATCAAATATCAGCGAAATATTTGTTATAGAAAAGTATATTTATGAACTTATTTGTCATCTTTTTTATTGATTTGTTTTGTTAAGTTATTGATTTTTAGTACATTGTGTTTTTGTTTTTGTCAAAAAGAGATATGTTATATAATAATGTTTTGATGATTTTGCGGAGTTTTAAAGAAAAAGACCTCGATAAATTGGAAGATTTTTTGGCTTCTCCTTACTTTAATAAGAAAGGGGAAGCACTTTTGCTAGCACAATATCTTATAAAAAATGCTTTAAATTCGTCTGAACAAATCTCTAAAGAAGCCATCTATGCGGCTATTTTTCCACAAAAAGAATATGAAAATAGTCGATTGCGTCGAGTCTTGAAACATTTATACATGCTTTTGGAAAAGTTTATTAGTATTGAAATGGGGATCATGAAGGATGTTTTGAAACAAAAAATAGAGTTGTTGAAGTATTATCGGGATCAGGATTTGTCTGTACTTTTTGAGAAGACTCATCAGCAGTTGGTAGAAGATAAAGAAGCCATTAAAACTAAAACAGAAGAGGATTATTGGAGTTTGTATTGGACTGCAATTGAGTATTTTTATCAAGCCCCTACCAATGAAAAAAGATTGAGAAGAGCAGGAGACTATTTGCAGGAATTTTATTTGTTGAGTAGTTTAAAACTATTGTGTCATCATGCTTCTCTTTCTCATTCTATAGGAAAAGGGGAGGAGATGGTTTTTAAAGAGTATGTGTTGGCTGAAGTTCAAAAAGAAAATGTAACAGATACTATTAAAAACTACTATGCTATTTTTTTATTTTTAGAAAATTCTGATAGGGAAGATTCTTTTGAAGAACTTAAAGCACTACTTCAAGACAAATACCTTGAAAGAGAAGATAAAAAATTGTTTTACGACTTTGCTTTTAATATTTGTGTGGTACAAATTAATAAAGGTAATGACTCTTATTATCGAAAGTATTTTGAGTTGTATTTTCAAGGTTTAGAAGAGGGAATTTTATATGTGCATGGTTATTTATTTCCTCCTACGGTCAAAAATATTGTAACGGTTGGATTGCGTTTAGGAGAATTGGACGTAACTGAGCAATTTTTGAATGATTATAAAGAAAAATTTAACCCTAAAGTCAGGGATGATCTGTATAATTATAATATGGCACACGTATTCTTTTTTCAAAAGAATTATGATAAGGCATTGGATTATTTAGAGAAAGTACTTTCTAAATATAAGGATGTTTTTTTTAAAGAGGATGTCTTTTTTAAAATAGATGCACAAAGATTAAAAGTCAAAATTTTTTATGAACAAAAAGAGTTTATTTTATGCAAAAATTATCTAGATAGTTTTCGTATTTCTATGATTCGTAAGACCGTATCCAAAAGCCATAAAGAGACCAATCGCAACTTTATCAACTTGCTCAAATATCTTATCAACACCCAATATAAAGATAAAAAACGACTTAGAAAATTGGAAACTAAGGTGAAGGAGACAGAAAGAGTGGCTGATAAATTGTGGTTGATGGAAAAAGTGGAAGAGAAGTTGAAAAAATAAAAACCCCTCTACTTGGGTGTGTAGAAGGGGCTTTTATTGGAGAAACAAATAAGGCTTAAGGTGGATTTTATAGCTTATTGATTTTTTGAATCATCTGGTCATTGATGAGTTAATTAGAAAATTAGAAAATAGACTTCTTTGATAAGTGAATGGGAATAGATATAGCATATCCATTAACCTATTTTGCCTAGGATTTCAAAAAAGAAGTCGATATTGATTTTGGTGTTTTTTTTCTTTTGGAGAGAACGAAAATGGCTTCGTCGTCACGGGTCTTCCTGCTATCCGTTCTTATACTAAAGCCTTCGCAAACCCTTTTAGCCAACTCTATTTAGTATACCACTATTATCAGGTCTAGTTGGTGGAGGCAAGTACTACTTAGTGCCAGTTTAAAAATCGATAATCGTCCTTAAAAATGCTGCTAAGAAGTGGTGTCCTTAACCCAATAGCCCCGATAGTAGTGGTATGAATGCAAGAGGCTTTGCACCACAAGTCGAAAGACTTACGGTAGAAGATTGGCTGCATTCATAGGAACGAATAGCGGGACTTTCCATAGCGACGAAGCTCCCAACCATTCGCTCCTAAAAAAATAAATTCAATCGAAATGAAAACTTTTAACAATTATTTCCATTGCTATCTACACAATAAGTGTGACAGGTATCATTGGTACAATTTTGATCTTGACCAATAGGACAAACTAAAGGATTGCTTGGACAGTAAGGAGTTCTTCCTCCGATTACCTGATGCGTTTGTTCATTACTCAATTTGGAAATGGTCTTCTTTTTTAAGATTAATTTCTTTTGAATCTTTTTCATAGTATTATAATTTTTAGAAAGTTAAAAAATAAAGAATAATTACATTTAGTAAATGTCTTCGACAGTAGCAACGCCAATACCTTCATTTTGTGGAATGATCGAAACTTCTTGATTGGTTTCCACCCCACCATTAACTTGCTGCTGTTGCTTTAGTGGAAGAACTTTAATATTTAGGCTTTTATTGAAAGCATTTAAATTTTGGATTTTCATAATTTTAAGATTTTTAAAAGATTAACAAATAGATATAGTTTTCCCAGTAACCTAAAATTTAGATTTTAAAAAGTAGTAGAAATATCAGATTTCAAAAAGAAAGGAAGCCCAAAAGTAACTAGTATAGAAAGAGGGACTCCCTTACCATGAAATTAGAGTTTTAAAAAGGGTTTTAGTAGAGATTAAATTTAAAAGCGTATGATTTTTTCATTAAATTGCCCATCTGGAGTGTTAAGTTGTACAAAGTAAACGCCCTTCGATAAATGCTGTGTGTTAAATGTATATTGATAGTTGCCCATCTGTTGATTTTGAGCGTCTAATATTTGCTCTACCATTTTGCCTTGTGCATCAAATAAGGTGATATAAACGCTACCTTCGTTTTGAATATGATAATCAATGGTTACATTGTCTTTAAAAGGATTGGGATATACTTGTCGAAGGTTCTTGTTCGTATCAGAAGATTCTAACGTTTTGGCATTTTGATTGTAGCTAAAAGTTTGTTGATCTCCATCATGATCTTGGATGGTAACAGACCATTGCGAAGTGTCATAATATTGAACTTTGACATGTCCCAAACTCAATACTGCATGACTGACATAACCATCCGTATCCCAAAAATAATTGTAGGGAGGATTGCCACAAAATTCTATATCACAAACCAAGCGATTGAAAAAGGTGGTCGAATAGGTTTGAGTTCCTATCACTTCTAAGTCTGCTGAAATTGTTTCACAAAAATATTCAGAGGTGTTGCAATCATCCGTTATTTGTAAGCATATATTATAAGAGCCATCAGGGTTATTTAAGACTTTGATCGGAGAATCTTGTGTACTTTGACTTCCGTCTTCAAACGTCCATAGATAATCGACATCATTATCATTGATGGGCATATCAACAGTAAAACTGGCATCGGTACAATCATTCATACTCATATCAAGTGCAATTTGAGAGGTGAGGTTTAGAAGGTTGGCAGCATCTAAACGACCATTGGCGACACATTTTCCATCTAAATTATCCACCGCATCCGCTCGACAAATAATTTTGTCTTTGACTTCTAAATGAGTTAGATTGGGTTCTGCACTCCAAAGCAAAGCGGCTATTCCTGTGACTTGTGCTGTTGCCATAGAAGTTCCAGAAACAACAGCTAGAGAATCGTTGATAGAAGTGGTAAATATGTTATCTCCTGGTGCGGCAATATCTACACTTGTTGCTCCGTAGTTGGATACTCCAAAATCACCATCATTAGAAGACATAACAGAAAAAATATTGTTTAAGGTAAAGTTGGCTGGAAAATAATCGTCTATATCATTATTTTGTACGGTTGAAATAGGACCTCCTGGAAGCATAACGTTATTTCCCTGATTACCTGCTGAACAAACAAAGAGTTGTCCGCTATCTTGTGCTAAAGTAATTTGTGATTTTAGTAAGCTGTCACATTCTATTCCGCCCCAGCTATTATTGGTCAATTCGACTTCTTTGTCAATACTGTAAGCCAATGCATTGATAATATCTGCCGTTTTACCTGTTCCATTATCATCAAAACATTTGAGTGCCATCATTTTAATATTCCAGTTGATGCCTGTAATGCCTATTCCATTATTGCCGACTGCTCCAATAATGCCAGCGACAAAGGTTCCATGTCTTAAAGAGTCTTCTACAATGTTGGTATTATCGACAAAATTCCATCCTAAATAGTCATCTGTATAGCCATTGCCATCATTATCCAGACTATCATTAGGAATTTCGTCTGTATTAATCCAAATATTATTTGCTAAGTCTATATGGTCGGTATCAATGCCTGAATCTAAAATACCAACTACTCTATTGACATCTCCAGTTGTAATATCCCAAGCATCGGTCATATTGATATTGCCCAATGCACCATCTTGTAAATGTGTTTGCATATTGAAATTTGGGTCATTGGGTAAAGCGTCTAAATGATACAAAAAATTGGGTTGAGCATATTCAACACAATTGAGACCGTTTAAGTAATCGACCAACTCTATGACATCATTCAAAATAGTTCCATCTATATTTATTGGAAAACTGACTTGCCAAACTTCAGCGTTTAGACTTTTGATCGTTTTAATCGTTGTGGCTCCTATATTTCCTTTTAAACTTTTAGAGCAATCATATTCATCAGTCGTACTAACCTCTCTTCCTCGTTGAAATAGCTTGTTTCCATTAATGGACATTTGAACAATGACTTCATCGTTGTCTATATTTACAACGACTGCTTGTGCGCCATCTGATAAAGTACAAGGAGATTGAGAATGAGTTATTAAATATGGCAAAAATATTATAAATATTAGTAGATATTTTGTTGTTAATGTTAGGTGTTTTTTCATGGTATTTCTTTTTATAAATTTTACATTTCATGGTATTTTTGAAGCAGACTACTGTTGTTTTTATGTTTGTAAATAAATATGTTTTATTTATTGTTTGCGTATTGGTTTGAAAATTAATTAGATGCTTAGTAGAAGTGACTTCAAATTGGTTATTGAAATATGAAGTTTCTTTGAGTACTCTTTCTATTCATATCAATAATACAAAGATGAAGTAGATATCACACAAAAAAAATTACATTTTTGAAAGAATTCGTTAAATTATGAAATTTTAAAATGCTGTAATAGTTTGATTTTTAGCCGTTTATAGACTAAAACAGTCTTAAAAGAATTTGAAAAATGATTAACACAAAAGTTGTAGAAATTTTAAGAACATTTGATAAAGAAACCTTAAAGAGATTAGAACTTTTTATAACATCTCCTTTTTTTAACACTAAAAAAGAAATGGTGTTACTTATAAAATATCTGCTTAAGTTTGCTCCAAATTTTGATAATGAAGCCAAACTCAATAGGATGCTCGTTTATCGTAAGGTTTTTCCCAATAAAAGATACAGTAGAGATAAGATACAAAGAATAATAAAAGCACTAACTCAGTTGATAGAACAGTTTATAGCACACGATGCTTTTTCAAAAGATAAAATAAATCAAAAAAGAAATGTATTAAAATATTACAGTAAACAAAAATTGCCTAAGTTCTTTAGTCAAGAACAAGCTGATTTACAGGCTCTCTTGGAAGAGAAAGCAGTCAAAAACGAACAGGACTATTTTAATATGTATCGTTTGGCAAAAGATAATTTTATTTTTGATTCTAATAATAACCTACTAGAAGTAAATAGATATGCAAATATAGAACAAGCCATTAATCTAATGGAAATAATTTACATATTAAGTAACCTAAAGTTACTGAGTCATATGTTTTCTTATAAAACAGTAGTGAAAGAAGAGTTGGAGCTATCCGGTATTGATTGGATTTTAGCTCAAGTTCGTTCTGAAAGGTTTAAAGAGATTGAACTAATAAACGCTTACTACAATGCTGTAATGTTTTTGAAAGATCAAAATAATGAAGAAAACTTTCAGAATGTTAAAGCAATTTTAAAAACAGATAAGCTTAAAACACAAGAAGAAGAAGAAAAACTGTTATTTGATTTGGTTATCAATTATTGTGCATTACAAATAAATGCAGGAAAATTAGAATACTA
>JAHDBB010000209.1 GCA_020630635.1 Chitinophagales bacterium | reverse complement strand
TAAAACCGCCTCTTCATCTTCACAAACAACTCACTCCCTGCTCTCGGCTCTATCGAATTATAACACGCCTCAAAGGTCTCCAACTGAAAATAAGGCTTAAAATACTGTCGATATTCTTCGGCTGTTCCACCAAAAGGCGGTCCTTCCTGATCAAAGACCCGATTAAACAGCAATCCGACCAATTTTCCACCTTCTTTCAACGATCTTGCCATTTGTCGAGCATAAGGACGGCGAAGGTGGGGAGGCAAGGCACAAAAAAAGGTTTGCTCAACAATTAAATCATACTTACCTTTATGGCGAAAAAAGTCCTCTTGCAAGAGTTGTGTAGTCGGAAAATCAGGATTACGCTCCTTAAAATGTTGTAAGGGGGGATGCGCCCAATCCATCAAATATACATCGGAAAATCCCTGTTGGTAAAGATATTCCGTCTCATACGAGTTCCCTGCTCCTGGTATGAGAATTTTAATCTTTTTATCTTCCAACTGGTCAAAGTAAGTTTGTAAGGGAGTCGAGATATGTCCAATATCCCATCCTGTATCTTGGGTTTCATACTTTTTTTTCCAATACTCTTGGTCTAAATTTTGCATATAATCTATAAATTTGCTTTATTGAGTAAGGAAAGATACAAGAATCTGTAACAAGTCGTTAAAGTTTTAGTAAAAATGTAGGGTTCTTTGTTTATTATTTTTTAGGAGAGAACGGTGGAGTGCGCTGTCGTAACAGGTCTCCCCGCTATCCGTTCTTATCGCTGCCGCCTAGCTCTACCGCAAGTCTTTTCGACTTGTGAGTCAAAGCCAATGCAGCGATACCACTACTATCGGGTCTAGTTGGTAGAGTTTAGGGACTTCTTAGTGTCAGAAGACGTGACAAGGGGACGAACTGTTCACTTTTTACATGTTGGGACGTAAGGGGACGTTTATCTTTCAATAGACAACTAAAAAGTGATAAACTGAAAACGTCCCATCGTCCCAAAACCAAGTAATGAACAGAAAAACGTCCCATCGTCCCTTTTTACATCAACGTTGAGACTGTGCAAAATAGCCCCGATAGGAGTGGTATTCGTGTAGAAGCGTTGGCTTCAAAAAACGTTGGCGACACGAATGAGAACGGATAGCGGGACCAGATACAACGATGAAAGACAAACCTTTCGCTCCTAAAAAATACACAGAAGAATAGAATATTTCCCATTTATCATCACTTGTCACTAAAAAATACATATTTACTAATATCCTCTTGTATCGCTAAAACAAAACTAATTAATCAACTTAATATTACTTGCTATGAGTTCACCAGGAAATTCAAGAGGTCCTTTCTACCTTATCCTCATATTACTACTCTTACTAGTCAATGGCTGGATTTTTTACAACAACTACAAGTTGAAAAAGGAAAAAGTCGCTATTGAAACAGAAAAATCGTCTTTGGAGGATGAAAAAAATCAACTCCAAATTGAATACAACGAAACCATCTCGGAATTGGATTTGTTGCAAACAGAAAATGAAGAGCTAAACGAAGAACAGGTTCAGTTGCGAGAAGAATTGGAGACACAAAAAGCCAATATTGAAGAGATTTTGCAGAATAAAGATATGTCGAAGGCTGAATTGTCGAAGGCAAGGCGAATGATTTCGAGTCTTCAAGGTAAGATTGAAAACTATACGCAGCAGATTAGCCAACTTCAAAAGGCAAATACAGAACTGGCAGATGCCAATACGCAACTCAAACAAGAGGTAGTTGTTCAGCAGGCTGTTACCAAAGGATTGGAAGAGGAAAAGGATTCTTTGTCCAATCAATACCAAGATGAATTGTCTAAAATGTCGGAGGCAAAGGATCAGTTGGAAGATAAAGTAGCAAAGGCTCAACAGCTTTTCCCTGACCGAATTTATGCCAACGGTATCAAGTTTAAGAAAAATAATAAGCAGACTTATACAGATAATGCGAAAAGAACTGATCAAATTGAGGTCTGTTTTGATTTGATGCCCAATCCAAGTATCGAAAATCCTTCGCAAGAGATTATGTTGCGAATCATCAATCCTGAAGGTGTAACACTGGCTTTGGGAAGTTCTGGTTCTGGTAAGTTGACCTTATCTGAAACAGGAAAAGAAGTTCAATATTCTACCAAAAAACAAATCAAATATAAGCCAACTAAAAAGGAGAAACATTGTGTGTATTGGCAACAAGATCAAGAATATACTGAAGGGGTTTATAATGCCGAGATTTATCACAGTGGTCGAATGATTGGCAGTACTACCTTTGAATTGAAAAATAAGATTTTTTAAATAGTCCACAGTCGATGGTCAATAGTTGATAGTGGTGGTTCATTTTTTACATGTTAGGACGATGGGACGTTTCAGTTCTTTTCGTCCTTTATTTTTCACTTTTATAAAATTTGAATTATGGGTAAAAAAAATAGAAAAGGGATTGTTTATTCAACGAACCCTGATTTTGAATATGAATACGAATCGGATGAGCAACAGGAGACTTTACCGCCTGAACAGCAAAAATTGCGGGTGGAGTTGGATCGAAAGAAGCGAAAGGGTAAACAAGTGAGCTTGGTAACGGGTTTTGTGGGAACAGAAGAAGATTTGAAGGCTTTGGCTAAAACGCTGAAAACCAAATGTGGGGTCGGTGGTTCTGCTAAGGATGGGGAGATCGTGATTCAAGGCGATCATCGTCAAAAAATCGGGCAGATTTTATCGGATTTGGGCTACAAATGTAGAGTCATTTGACCTTAAGCACCTAAATATAGAAACGATTGTTAGTCACTAAAAACTATTATGCAGACTTACCAAGCCATTATCTTCGACTTAGGCAATACTATTTTTTATATTGATTTTGATTTAACCTTCCAATATTGGGCAAAACAAACACAGCTTTCGGTAGAAACGGTACGAGAGCGATTTGTTTTTGATGATACTCATAAACGCTTTGAACGAGGCTTGATTGGGGAAAACACCTATGCTCGTCATGTCGCTCGCCTACTACAAACAGACTTATCGATCAATGATTTCTTTTTTGGTTGGAATGCCTTGTATCAAGCCAATCTCCCTCGTATTGAGGACTTATTAAAAACGTTGAAAAAGAAATATCGTTTGGTCACTTTGTCCAATACCAATATCACGCATGAAAAAGTGTGGCATTTTAAATATGCGGACTTATTTCAAAATTTTGAAAAGGTATTTGCTTCTCACCATATTGGTCATGTTAAACCTTATCCTGCTTCTTATCAGACGGTCTTGGATTATTTACAAGTTCCTGCTGAACAAACGATTTTTTTGGATGATAAACTGGAAAATATCGAAGGGGCTGAAACTCTTGGTATTAAGGGTGTCCATGTGAAAAGTGCGAAGAAGATGTATCAAGGATTAGTAGAGTGTGGGGTTTTGAAGAAGGGTTTTATTAGTCGATAGTCGATAGTCGATAGTCGATAGTCGATAGTCGATAGTCGATAGTCGCATACGAAAAAGCGAATTACGGTGTTACAAATTTGGGACGACGGGACGTTTTAAAAAGGGACGTTTCGGTTCTTTTTTTGGTTTTTATTTCGATCTATTAAGTCAGTCGATTATCAAAATTTAAACGTCCCTTCATGCCACATCGCCCTTCGTCACAACTTCTGGTACGAAGAAGTCCCTACCTTTCAAAAATAGCCCCGATAGGAACGGTATAAATGCAATGCGCTGGCTACCTAAAATTTGGCTGCATTTATAAGAGTGGATAGCGGGACTTTCTAATGCGACGAAGTATTGAACCTTTCGCTCCTAAAAAAGAGTAGCCTTTTGACTATGCTCCAAATTCTTATCCAAACGATTCAAATATACATCAGCCGTTTCCAAAAGATGGCTTTGTTTTTCTTTCGACATCTTATCAAAACTTCTAACCAACATAGACAAACGAGGGTTCTTTATAAAAAAGTCTCGATGGACATGCATAAATCGCCAAAATAACGCATTCCAAGTATCTTGCCAAGTTCCCTTTGGATAATTACTCATCTTCATCAAATAATTACTGCCACTGATATAAGGTTTGGTGGACATCAATCCTCCATCTGCAAATTGGCTCATTCCGTAGACATTGGGAACCATCACCCAATCATATGCATCAATGAAAAACTCCATAAACCAACGGTAAACTTCATCGGGATCAATCTCGCATAAAACCATAAAATTGCCCAAGACCATCAGTCGTTCGATATGATGACAATAACCCGATTTCAATAGTTTTTGGATAGTTGTATCAATGGGTAAGATTCCTGTTTTGGCATTGTAAAAAGAGGCAGGTATTTTGCGTTCAAAGTTCCAAAAATTGCGAGTACGTTGCTCCACACCTTTGCATTCATACACACCCCGTATAAATTCTCGCCAACCAATTACTTGACGGATAAAACCTTCCAATGAATTAAGAGGTATTTCATTTTTAGTTGCAAAGTTGAGGGTTTCATCAATAATCTGTCGAGGGGTCATCAATCCTACATTCAACATGGGCGTTAAAACACTGTGGTTGAGAATGCTCTCGTTGGCAACAATCGCATCTTCATAAGGACCAAATTCTTTGAAGCGATTTTCTAAAAATTGTTGTAGCCATTTTTGACTCTCTTGATGGTTAGTTGGATAAAGTGGCGTGTCTGTCAATGTTCCAATATGATGACTAAAGTGTTGATTTACATAATTTTGTGCTTCTTCACAAAACACATCTTTTTGGGGAAATACGACTTTGGGTGGAATTTTATTTTTGGGATATTTCTTTCGATTTTCAGCATCAAAACTCCATTTCCCTCCTTTGGGTTTATCTCCATCTTCCAATAAAATGTCTAACTTTTTGCGCTGATCAATGTAAAACTTTGTTTGAAAAAACTTCTTTTTATCCTTTCTGAAAAATTTTTGCAAGTCTTCTTTGGTATTGATAAATAAGGGCGATGGGTGTTGATTTAATTTTATTTGCACCTTATCCGTACTTTTTTGAAGTCTTTTTTCTAACCAATTATCTGTGGTGTCAATATAGTGAATTTCGTTAATTTTTTGTTGGCTTAGTGTTGAAATTAGCTGTCGAATATCTGCCTCTTTCTGATGCGACTCAATATAATGAACTTCTATATTTTGAGCTTGAAGATACTGTTCATAAAACTTCATACTCGCCCGATGAAATGCGATCTTTTGTTGATGGAAAGGATATTGTTTGAAGAAGAGAAATTCCTCAATTAAATAGATAGGATAGCCATTTTGAAGTAAAGGACTTTTTTCAAAAAGTTGATGTGGAAAAACTACATTAACTGCTTTTTGCATTAGGATTATTTTTATTTCTTCGACAACGCTCACTACAATACTTTACTTCATTCCAAACCTTTGCCCATTTTTTACGCCAAGCAAAAGGTCGCTGACAGACTACACAGATTTTGGTCGGTAAGTATTGCTTTTTCATTTGGAATCTGCTTTAGAAAAGTCAGGAACTTCATGAGGACGAGCATAAGGAAACTGAGCCACTTTTTGCAAACGATAATAACTATTCAAGCCCGAAATTCCAGCCGTTTCCAATTGTCCCAAGTCAATATGTCCTTTCTCATCCACTCCCCTATCTTCAATCATTAGATGCTGAATTTCACCAACAATCATTAACGTATTATTAAGTTTTATAGGAATCGCTTCCAAGAATTTCATTCCCAACTTCAAGTGACTCTCTTGGACAAAAGGTGCTTTAAAATCGTATAAATATTCTTCAGTCAAATGGCATTTTTCAAATTCCGATTCATCACTTTTAAACTTAGCAGATGTATAATGCGCTTGTTCGATAAAGGACTGACCTACGTGATTGATGGTATAAACGCTATTCTGCATGATATTTTCATAGGTATGTCGTCTTACCTCATGTTTTGGACGCATCATAAAGGCTAAAAGGGCGGGATTGCTTCCTAAATGAAAGATAGAACTAAAGATAGCAACATTCGTCATTCCTTCATTGGAAACGGTTCCTATCAAATTAGCTGGCTTGATTCCTGTAATGGAGTTAATAAGGTTTAAACGCTTGATGCGTTCAAGGTTTTGTATATCTTCTTTGGTTAAATGCATTTATCGCTTCGATATTTTATTTTGACTAATGGCTCTTTGTCGAGTACACTTAAAACGGTTGATTTCGGGGTTGCGTTTTTTCAAGTGTTTTTGGCTCACGCCACTATTCACCCGTTTACGCCAAAGGTTAAAACTTTTGCGTTTAAGGTTGCGGCGCATCAACTTGATGACTTCTTTTTCAGGTAAACCAAATTGAAATTCAATGGCTTCAAAAGGCGTTCTATCCTCCCAAGCCATTCCGATGATTCGGTCTAAATCTCTTCCATCTAAATTCATAAGATAATTTTTTGGTCAATCAATTCTTGGAACATTAAGATATTGGATTCGGAAAGGGTTTTGTATTTTTCAGCTTTGAAGTAAAAAAGCTGATGATCTCCTTCTACATTTATAGCTCCCATTTTTCGCAATTGTATCCAAGCACAAGCATTTTTTAAGACATAGCGTTTATGCCAAGTTATTAATAATTCTTTTTTTTCCAAGTAAGCATGTTTATCATATTTCAATCCACTTTTTTTACCCAATGGTCTAATCAAGTTAATATTTTCTTGGCTTAAAATCTGTAAAACTGCCACCTCATTTTTCTGTATATTTTCCAATGTATACGTATCATTATATACCGCCACCGCATACAATTTGGGCTTCATACTAATCGGCGTTACATACGTACAAATATTCATATTTACCCTACCCTCTTGATAAGTCGCCAGACTATACACAGGCATATCTACAATATTCCAAGGACGTTTCATAGCAACAAAAAGTTATGAATAATAAATATAATTTATTTTTTGAGGAGCGAACTTTGAGTACTTCGTCGTATTGGAAAGTCCCGCTATCCGTTCTTATAAATGTGCCAACGTTTTAGGAAGCCAACGCATTACATTTATACCACTCCTATCGGGGCTAGTTGGTTAAGGACACAATCTCAAAGAAGGGGCAAAAGTGACGATGTGACGTGAAGGGACGTTCCTTTTAAAAATAAAACGTCCCTTCGTCCCCAAACCACGAAATGAACTAATTCGTCCCTTCGTCCCAAAACCACGAGAAAAACCAAAAAAATACATCACCAACCTACACTTTAATATTAGAAATCCCTCCGTCAATATGTAGAATTTGTCCTGTCATCCATTTAGATTTTTCAGAGAGCAAAAAAGCCGCTACCTCTGCAATATTTTGAGCCTCTCCCAAAGTTCTCAAAGGATGTCGTTGAGCATTGGCTTTGCGCTTATCTTCCGTATTCAATAACTTAGCTGCTAAGGGTGTATCCGTCAAGGACGGAGCAATGGCATTGACCCGAATATTGGGCGCAAATTCAGCCGCCAATGCTCTGGTTAAGCCTTCGATAGCTCCTTTGGAAGTCGAAACTTGTGCATGAAAGTTAAAACCTACTTGTACGGCAACCGTCGAAAACAATACAATAGAAGAACCTTTTTGTTTTTTGAGTTTAGATAAGACAGCTTGTATGACTCTAACGGCTCCAACCACTTGTAAGTTAAAGTCCTTTGTAAAATC
The DNA here is from genome assembly GCA_020630635.1 of Chitinophagales bacterium. Classification (GTDB taxonomy): domain Bacteria; phylum Bacteroidota; class Bacteroidia; order Chitinophagales; family UBA2359; genus JAHDBB01. Next base: position 2,151 of record JAHDBB010000209.1, on the reverse strand, counting down.
TTTGGGCTTAATCGTCTTAAAAGGTTTGAGGTTGATACTTCCAGGACAATAGACTAAGCCATCCAACGTATCAGGTAAAAAATCCAAGTTCCAGGTATCCTCTTCTACATTCAAAGAATGATAACTAATATTTTGGGTATCTTCCATGATATTTTCATGATAAGTCCCATAAACTTGATGATTATTTTGAGATAGTAAGGTGGCAAGTTCTTTCCCAATTCCAGAAGAAGCCCCAATAACTAAGTAATTTTTCATTTTTATGAAACAGTCAGAGGTCAAAATTGTTTAACGAATTACTCGTCTTTTTCTAAATCTATTTGCCATCCGATGTGTATGGGAATATCTAAATAGGAGTAAATACGGCTGTAGTCTTTATAGGCTGGACATTGTGTATAACGAATGCCTGTTCCCAATGTTAGGGAGCTTCTTTTTCGGACATTCCAAGCTAGAGTTACTCCGACCATTCCGCCCCAAACGTAAAGGGATTTTGGGCGAAACCAAGCCAGTCCATTCAATAAGGTCAATTCAGCATTTAAAGAAAGTTTTTCTTTTTTCATCAAGTTGCGAGACAATCCCAATTCTACTAAGCCTTGATTGCCCCAACCGACAAAGCTGTATTCTAAGCCTGTCAATAAATCCCAATCGCTGGTTAAAGTTTTTTGGTATTCGATAGCAAAGGCAGTTCCATTGTATCCTGTTTCAAAGGTGTTTTGGTAAGCTAAAGAAGGAAAAAGGTGGGTTTCTAAATGGAGTTTTTGGGCATTGGTATTCCAATAAAACAAGGTTAAGAAGAAAGAGAGTATCAGTATATTTTTCATTTTTATTTTGATTTGTAGTGACGGGTGGCAGGTGACAAGTGACTTTTCGGTTCTTATGTGATTTTTTTTGCCACGAATACACAAATTTTTAAAAGTGGCAAGTAGATGGTGACAAGTGACTTTCTAATTAGTTACTATAGGGAAAGACCACAACGAACTAGCCCCGATAGTAGTGGTATCACCTTTGTAGAGCAAATTCGTGAATTTGCTCTACAAAGGTGATGAGAACGAATAGCGGGACTTTCTATGACGACGAAGCTCCGAACCCTTCGCTCCTAATCAAGCAACTACCAATTATTGACTTCAAAAAATCGTTGCATCCATAGGGTAGTTTCAGCTTGTTGAGCTTCTTGTGAGATGGTTGGCTCTCCATCATCTTTTTGTAATCCGTAGCTTCCAAAATAGGAATGAATGCCTCCTTCAATCTGATGAAAGATACTTTCACCCTGTGTACTTTCCGTAAAATCTTCGATTGCATTTAGTTCTATTGGAGAAGGAAGACGTTCTTTGGAATCGTCAATTTCTTCTTGTGTAGTAAAGTTATCATTGGAAGCAAAAAGGGATAAAACGCTTCCATTCCAATCGGTCAAATCCGTTGAACTGGCTGGATAAGCCGCCATCAAAATCAACCCATCAAAAGTGTCTGGATTGTTTTCAACCAACGTACATGCCATCGCTCCACCCAATGAATGCCCCGCCACAATCCAACGATTGATTCCAGTAAATTCTTCGGAAAGCTTTGCGCCTTTGTTCGCAGCCAAAACAGCTAAATTGGCAGGCATTTTGGCAATGATTACTTTGTGACCTTCATCATTTGTTGCAAATTGGGTAAGCATTTCGATGTATGCATGTGGATCGACCAAACCGCCAGGATAAAACAATAAAGCCGTTTCAGAATAGGTTTCTCCCTCTGGTGTAATCTCTATATAATCTCGATTTTCATTGATAAGAATCGATTCATTTATAGCTATTTCTTCGGGTAAGTAGCTGCAAGATGTTTGGAAAAACAAATAACATAGTATTGATAAAAAGTAAGTTTTTTTCATAAATATTGTTTTGGTGGAAAGAAAAAATTAAATGCTATCAAAAAATCGTTTAAGTAAAGTAGTATCTTTATTTTGGTAAGCGTGGTAAGGTTCTGATTGTTTGAGAAGCTGTTTTTTGACAATACCCTTGACCAACTTGGTCGCCATACGTTGAATGCCTGGCGTGGCTTTTTTCAGCTTTTGCGTATAAGTATCAATATTGTCTTTTCGGAAATGAAGGATTTTTTCTAATTCATCTCCGTCTTGATAATATCCACAATGACTATTTTTTTCAGCAAAAGCATAAG
>JAHDBB010000208.1 GCA_020630635.1 Chitinophagales bacterium | reverse complement strand
AATACTTCAAGTTATCTTAAATATTGTCGTGATTTTTTGATTCGATAATTTTTAGGAATGGATAGGAAATAAATGTACATTCCTTTAACAAAAAGATTTTTCAACTCTATAAGGCGAAAAACACAGGAATAGCAGGGCTATTACGAGGCTTTTTAACGTAATAGATTGGAAAATATTGATGATAAAAATGAACATTTATTTTTGTTTCATTCCTTAGATTAAACTCAATATTTTTATGGGATAGTTGTATTTATCACACAAAAATGTTCTGTTATTCTAAATATTAGAGATCATCCAATTAAGTCAATTTAAGTGAAGTAACAAAAACAAGTTATTCCATGTGACATCAATATTTTCCGATTTTTTTTATTAAAAATGCTCGCCGTAGCCCTGCTATGACTGCGCTTTTTGCTTCAAAAATCAAAAAATCTCTTAGTCCCATTTTGGAATACTTTATTTCTGATACTTCACTAAGGTTTTACAGACTAACTGTATTTTCTTTAACTCTTAAATTAAAGACCAAAAATGAATTTAAGTTTATTATCCTACCTATATCCCAAAACAGCATTTCTTCTAACCATCCTTTGCTTTTGCTCTATCTCTCTTATAGCTGACAATAATACTAGTACAATAGATAATAATGCTCAAGAAGAACATTGCGGAGCAGATTTGCTTCACCAATATAAACTCAATATAGATCCTACTTATGAAAATAAGGTTAAAGTCTTAGAATCTAAAATGTATGAACGCATGCAAAAAGAACAAGCAGGTCTGGTTGAAAAAAGCAATAATGTTATTACGATACCAGTAGTCGTTCATGTCGTTCATCGCTCCAATCAAGATGAAGGAGAAAATGAGTATCTTACTTTAGAAGATGTTCAAGAAAAAATAGATCAAGTCAATGATGCCTATAGTCATGCAAGTGATGCTGTTTTTCCAGGACATCCATTTGATGGTACAGATATAGGTATTCGTTTTGAATTGGCTGATATAGATCCAGATGGAAATCCAACCGATGGTGTCACTTGGCACAGTAGCAATAGTTTAACCGATGACTATTTTAGTGGCTATGAGGTTGGTGATGTCATGGGAGCCTATCACTGGGACCCTTACTCCTACGCCAACGTTTATGTTGTTCACAATATTGATGGTCCTGGTTCGACCTATTATCTAGGTTATGCAACCTTTGCAGGCAGTCATGGGGACAACGATGATGGTCTTGTACTACGTTATGATGTATCAGCAGGCGTATGGGCGCATGAATTTGGACATTACTTTAACTTATATCATACCTACAACGGGTACAGTTCCAACTGTCCAAGTAATTATGATTGTTTATCACAAGGAGATCGAGTTTGTGATACTGCTCCTCATAGAAAGTATAGTGTATCTGACTGTGATCACTTTAGCAATGATTGCTCCAATGACGATGACGATGATGCCGATTACAACCCTTACCGTTCTGAATCTTTAGGCGGCTTAGGTGATGGCTACGATCCTGTTTATAATTATATGAGCAAAGGTTGTCGAGAAAGTTTTACAGAAGGACAACGGTCCCGTATGCGATACACTGCCCAATACTTTAGAGAAAGCTTAATGGAAGCTGCTGAAGAAGTAATTATCAATAATAACTCACAAGCTCCAGATGTCGTTTTAGGTGAAATAAATGCAGCCGAAGGATTGATTTGCTCTGATGAGTTTCAACCCACCATCACCATCAACAACGATGGTAATATTACCATAGAAGAAGTAGACATTGAAGTTTTATTGGACGACGACTTGGTATATGAGACTTCTTGGGAAGGCTCCTTAGATCCCAATGAAACAACCTCCATTGTTTTACCCAATATAGAAGTCGATGATATTGGCGAACATGAGTTACAAATCAACTTGACCAATCCCAATGGTACAGACGATGCTTGGACGGTCAACAATAGTGCTTCTGTTTCATTTGCTTACCTTATACCTGAACCTTTAGAACTTGGTGCTTCTTGTGACTATCAAATATTCTCCAATGAAGAAGTGATTACTTCTGGAGTCGCTAGTCCTGGTTGTGACAATTTTCAAGGCAATGATCTATGGTTTGAAGTGATCGTTCCCGAATCGGGCAGCTTTATTGCCCGAGGAAGTGAGATAGACTTTTCCAATGCAGGGATGGCTTTATACACTGGTGAATGTGGCAACCTAACACTAATCGAATGTGATGAGGATTCTGGTTCAGGACAAATGCCCCGTATAGATGCGGAAGACTTAGAACCTGGTTCTAGTGTTTACCTTAGATTTTGGGAAAGAAGCAATAACTCATTTGGCGATTTTAGAATTTGCGTTTATGATCCCAATATGGAGCCTTTAGCCGATGCTGGCATTGGTGCGGTCTCTGTTGGAGGCAATGCTCAATCTAGTAGTGGTATTGCTTCTGGCGACTACGATATTGAAATATCTTTACAAAACTTTGGAGCAACTACTTTGGAAAATTTGGAAATCGAATGGTTTGTAGATGATGAACAACAAGAAAGCTACTTTTATGAAGACGGTGTAGCAGGTGATGGTGAAGTAGAAATTACTTTGGGCAATTATGAGTTTGAAGAAGCCCGTCCTTACAACATTTTGGTTAGAACGACCAACCCCAATGGAAATGATGATGCCAATACCGACAATGACGAATTAGAGATCAATGTCAATATTCTTGCCAAAGCGGATCTAACGATTTTATTAGAAGGCGGTTATAATGTGGAAACAGGTTTGATGAAAACCAACTTACATGAAAACGAACTCTTGCCTTTAGAACAACCTTATCACAATGCGCCTTGGGATTACAATGGCAATGAAGAAATGGATGACTATGATGATTTTCCAGACAACGTTGTAGATTGGATTTTGGTAGAAGTACGAACAGGCTCGCCCAATCTCACAGGAGAACCAGGCACATCCGTTTTGGAAGCACAAGCTGCTTTACTCCTTGACGACGGCTCTATTGTTGACCATCAAACATTTTCCTCTCTCGTTTTTGAAAGTGTCGAACAAGACCAAGAATTTTATTTCGTCATTCGCCACCGCAACCATTTAGATATTCTATCAGGTGAAGCCATTGCTGGAAACGGACTTATTACCTTTGATTTTACCGAAGACGAAGACCGAGCATTGGGTCTGGAACAATTGGTGGAGGTAGAAGATGGAAAGTTTGCGATGATTGCAGGCGACTATGTACCCGATGCCATCATTCAGTTGACAGACCAAGATCGTTGGTTACAAAACACCGCCATTCTTTACATTTATTCAGTTGCTGATGGCAGTTTAGACGGTATTATCCAAAATACGGACAACGATTTATGGATCAAAAACAGAGCAAAACTAGGAATTTTAGAAGTTCAGTATTAATACGGGTTTAACAAAAAGATACTTTTAAGTTTCATAAATATCTAATAATCAAAACATTAATACTTATTAGCAAAAAATAGTTTTTCACAAGTACTAAAAAATGTATTTTTATTCGTCTATAAAGCTAGCTTATATTTGTGCTTGCAAGGACGGATTACTCTTTCAAGGAAAGAGTATAAATAAATCAATTGAGTTGGTATTGTGAGAGGGGCATTCTTGTTTTACAATGAGAATGTTTTACCAATTCAATTGATTTTATTTTTTACCCGAATTGCGTTTTTAGAATCATAAAAGTTTTGCAATTTGTACCAGACAAACCTACTAGCCTATTTTTAGACTAGTAGGTTTTTCTTTTTTTTATTTTTTGGAGAGAACGGTTATTACTCTTTCATCGTTACGAGTCTCCCTGCTATTCGCTCTTATGCATGCAGCCAACCTTTTTCTAAGCCAACGCATTTGCATGCATACCGCTGCTATCAGGTCTAGGTGGTTGAGGTTAAGTACTTCTTAGTGCCAGCCCAATAAATTCCAATATCAAAATCTTAAATTCTAAAAATACTGTGACAGCAGACTTTAGCCAGAAGTCCTGCCCTTCTCCAACTAGCCCCGATAGCAGTGGTATTCGTGTAGAAGCGTTGGCTTCACAAAACGTTGGCAACACGAATAAGAACGAATAGCGGGACTTCCCATCACGACGAAGCGATCAACCTTTCGCTCCTAAAAAAAGAAAAAACACTTCCTTTGAACTAAATTCTGCTTTCAACTTCTAACCAAAATGTTGTAACTTCGTCTTATTGAAATAACCAAAAGAAAAGGGAATGTTTGAAGTCATAGAGCAAAATATAAGGACCCATATACACAATGCAAGGGAGGTTTTGAAGAATCTCAAAAAGATAGGACGCATCCAAAAAGAGGATGATATTTCTTATGATATTTTTATGGAATTACTCAGTCATCCTTCCAGAGATGTCAGAGTTGAAGCAGTTAAGAACTTAGGCAAATTTAATAGTGAATATATCCTTTTATCGCTTAAACAACACTATTATGAAGAGTCTGATTCTTTGGTCAAACGAGAATGTGTGTCTTCTATTGGGCGACAAAGAGATAGTGGACAAATTGACTTTTTTATAGATATTTTACAAGAAAAAGACCCCAAAATTGTCTTACAAGCCATTAGAGCCTTATTGGTTTTTAAGACGCAGGAAAAGGTACAAAAGGCACTCAAAAAGTTGTTGAACCATCCCAATGAAATGATCAAGGAGGTCTTAGAAATTGAGTTTACCAAACGTCCTCCCAGACCAAAAGAAAAACATAGTCATGTTCATCCTAAACTCAAAAATACCGTTGTAAATGCAGATGTTCTTCATGTTCTTCAACTGATTAAAAACGAATCTTTTCATCTGACATTTACCTCTCCTCCCTATTACAATGCAAGAGACTATTCTTTTTATGCCAGTTACCAAGAGTATTTGGATTTTCTAAGAGCTGTTTTTAAAGAAACCCATCGCTTGACCAAAAATGGTCGCTTCCTCATCGTCAATACCTCGCCTGTCATTGTTCCAAGAACTAGTCGGAAACATTCGAGTAAAAGATATCCGATACCCTTTGATGTACATGCATTGTTGGTACAAGATGGCTGGGAATTTATAGACGACATCATCTGGCAAAAACCTGAATACTCTGTCAAAAATCGAATTGGAGGGTTTATGCAACATCGCAAACCACTTGCTTATAAACCTAATTGTACAACAGAGTATTTGATGGTCTATCGAAAGAAAAGTAGAGACCTGATAGATTGGAATATCAAACAATATGAGGAAGAAATAGTCAAAGAAAGCAAGGTAAAAGATGGTTTTGAAACTACTAATATTTGGAAATTAGACCCAACTTTTGATAAAACCCATTCAGCCGTTTTTCCAAGATCACTTTGTGATCGAATTGTCAAATATTATAGTTTCGTTGGAGATTTAGTATTTGATCCTTTTGGTGGTAGCGGAACATTGGGAGAAGTTGCTCATCACTTGGGACGCAATTTCTTTTTGACAGAAATAGATCAAAATTACTTTAAAAGAATCCAAGAAAGATTGTCCAGTACATTGGCGTACAAGCAATATTTTAATCTACAAGAATTTCAAGCATGGATGCAACAAGAAAAATAACCACTAGGGAAATTATCAAACGATTAATAAAAGGCGAAGACTATCGGATTGTTACACAAACAGTCTTGAAAAAAGAGAAGAAAATATATAAGTGTGAGGTAAAATTGATGGGCAAAGGCAATCCAGAAAGTGCAGATGCTTTCATTGCAAGAGAAAGCAATATTTTTGTAGCTGATAAACTTTCTGATAAAAACAAAACTCAATTTGAAAGTTTAGGGTCATACTGGATTGAATTGAGAAGTGAGAAAGGCTTTTTGAGATTTGAAGATGTATTGAGAGTCTTTGAGATTCCTTATGTCTTGCCAACTCTTGAAAAGATTGATGAGAAAATTGATATTATTTTGGATGAAATACTGCAATAAATTCACAGAATCAAAGAAGTCCTGACCTTCCCCAACTAGCCCCGATAGCAGTGGTATTCGTGTAGAAGCGTTGGCTTCACAAAACGTTGGCAACACGAATAAGAACGAATAGCGGGACTTCCCATCACGACGAAGTGATCAACCTTTCGCTCCAAAAAGAAAAAAGTCACCTGTCACTAAAAGCAAGAAATGAACAGAAAGTCACCCGTCACTATTTTTCACCATCCCCCAACCAATGATGCACCGATAAAATCACCGAAGGCAATAAAACCAAGTTCGCAATCAAAGCAACGACCAAAGTGATAGAAGTCAAAACCCCCAAGAAATACGTCCCTGTAAACTCCGACCAAGAAAAGATGATGAATCCGCAAAATAAAATAAGGGCCGTATAAACCATGCTATAACCTGTCTCTTGAATCGAATGCTTGACCGCTTGCTCAACTGTCTGATTACGACTCAACAGCTCAATACGATACTTTGCCAAAAAGTGAATGGTAAAATCTACCGAAATCCCAAAGGCAACGCTAAAGATCAAAACCGTGGAAGGCTTGAGCGCAATATTAAAATAACCCATCAAGGATGCTGTCACCAACAAAGGAATCAAATTGGGCAAAAGCGCAATCAACAACATCTTGACAGATCGAAACAAATAAGCAATAATCAAGGCTATCAATAAAAACGCCAATAGCACACTATAAATCAAACCATTGACCAAATAATTGTAACCTTCTAAAGCAATCAAACTTGTTCCAGTATAAGTAATGCCGTATCGAGAAGTATCTATGACCGCTTCTATCTTAGGTTTTAGACTCGCCACCAATTCAGGAAACTTCTTAGAACCCACATCCGCCATATTGACGCTAATTCTTGCCCGTTGTTGAAGCGAATCCGTCAAGGTCTTTAAGACAGAATTATTAGAATCTCCCGAATTAGCCAGATATTTAAAAATAAAACTACTTTCTAAATTGGAAGGTAAATCATAATATTTTCCTTTTCCATTGTAATAGGCTTGATTGGCAAATTTGATGCCGTCAATGAGCGAAATGGGGCGAGAAAACAAGGAGTCTTTTTCAAAAATACGATGGACTTTATTCATTTTCTTCATAAAACTTAGCTTCGTTACACCTCCTTTTTTACGGCTATCTATGACCACATCAAAAGGCATGACACCTTTAAAATTGCGCTCAAAAAACTTCAAGTCTTTATACTCCTTCGCATCATGAGACACATCATCAAAAAGATAACCTTCTGATTTCAATTGCAATAATCCAATCACACAAACCACCAATAAACCCAATGTTCCCAATTGAATAAAGCCTTTGTATTTCAAGGTCCAATTGACCAGTCTTTCCAACAAGCGATTCAAAAATTTGCTATCTAAGTGTTTGGTCTGACTCGTTTTAGGATTCGGTAAATAGCTAAAAATAACAGGAATCACCACCAATGAAATCAGATAAGTCCCTGCAATATTCAAGCCTGCAACAATCCCAAATTCACGCAACAATTGGCTATCCATCAAAGCAAAAACACCAAAACCAATAGCGGTTGTTAGATTGGCAAAAAAGGTGACATGTCCGATTCGCACAATCATACTGGTCAACGCCCTTAGTCGAGAACCATGTTTGCGAAATTCCTCGTGATATTTATTGAGAAAATAGACGCAATTGGGAATCCCAATCACCACAATTAAGGTCGGAATCAAGCCCGTCAAAACCGATACTTCGTACTGAAAAAGGGAGATGGTCCCCAATGCCCAAATCACACTAATCATCACCACAAAAAGGGGAAAAATAACGGTTGGTAAGGATCGAAAAAGGATAAATAAGACGATACCAATCAACAAAGAGGCAAGCACTAAAAAAGTAACCAATTCTTGGGATATTTTGGTTACTTGAAAGGATCGAATATAAGGCAATCCCGAATAATGAAGATCAATACGATGTTTGTTTGAAAAAACATCTGCTTTTTGAATAATCTTGTCAACAAAATCAATTCGTTCCCTCGAATCCAACAACTTTTGCTCAAACTGAATCGCCATCAAAGAGGCTTTGGTATCAGGATTATAGATAATTCCCTTATAAAAAGGCATATCTTCAAAAGTCGTTTGAATACGAGCCATACTGTCCGCATTCGCCACTTTTTCTTCAATTAATGGAACAATATTGAACTTTTTTTCGTCTTTATCTTTTATGACTTTAAAGGAATGTGCAATCGACAAAACCCCATCAATACCGTCCATCGCTTGAATTTCATTGCCCAATACATACCAGTCATTGAAAATGGCTTGTTCAAACATGCGATCTGTTTGCAAGCCAATCACCATAACATTGCCATCCTCTCCAAAGGTAGCTTTAAAGTCGTTGTATTGCAAAAAGTGAGGATGTGTAGCAGGGAGAATTTTTGGGAAGCTATAATTGAGTCGAATGCCTCCTGCTTGAAATCCCATAAAGACAGTTATGAGAAGTATAAGCACAAGCAAGACTAAACGAAATCGAAGTATAAATTTGGCAACTTTTACCCACATGGATGATAGCTTCAAAAAATGGAATGCAAAGATACGGAATTATTTTGGGTTTAAAGGATTTAATAGATAAAGGATGTATCCCAAGTATAGCATATCAAACACTTGTCACCAGTCACTCGTCACCAGTCACTCGTCACCAGTCACTTGTCACCAGTCACTTGTCACCAGTCACTTGTCACCAGTCACTTGTCATCAGTCACTCGTCACTCGTCACTCGTCACTCGTCACTCGTCACTCGTCACTTGTCATCAGTCACTCGTCACTCGTCACTCGTCACTTGTCACCAGTCACTTGTCACCCAAAAAATACCCCTTTTCCAAAATCTTTGTAAATTTGTCTCATCAATTTTTAAAAAATGAGTGATAAATCCCGAGAACCTGGCTCTTTTAGAGAAACTGTAAGAGAGATTATATTTCGCCACGACACTCCTACAGGCAAAATATTTGATGTCGTTTTATTAATTCTCATTGTGATTAGCATCCTATTAGTGATGTTAGAGAGTGTAGACTCCATACGTGCCAAGTATTACAACCTCCTATGGGTTTGTGAATGGATCATTACCATTCTATTTACCATCGAATATATCCTAAGAATATACAGTACCCGCCAAACGTGGGCATATATCAAAAGTTTTTATGGTATTGTCGATCTAATATCCATCATCCCCACCTACCTCACCCTCTTTGCCATTTCCTCCCAATACCTTTCCACCGTTAGAGCCTTACGACTACTAAGGGTGTTCCGTATATTCAAACTGTCCCAATACTTAGGCGAAGGCAGGGTTTTAGCCCAAGCATTGAGAGCCAGCCGTCCCAAGATTACTGTTTTCTTAGCCACCGTTTTAGCCACCAGCGTCATCATCGGTTCCATCATGTACATGGTCGAAAGCGACGAAGCAGGCTTTACCAGCATACCAAGAAGTATTTACTGGGCAATTGTGACATTAACGACCGTTGGTTATGGTGATATTGCACCTCAAACGACTTTAGGACAAACCCTTGCAGCCATCGTCATGATTTTAGGTTACGGCATCATTGCGGTACCTACGGGTATTGTTTCCGTAGAATTGGCCAACGTACAAGATGAAGAAGTTCAAACCCAAACTTGTCTCTACTGTGATGCAGAAGGGCTTTCTCCAACTGCCAAGTATTGTGAAAACTGTGGAAGTGAATTAGAAGATTAAGAGGTTATTTTATCGTTCGATATTTTTTATTAGGAGCGAACGTTTGGGAGCTTCGTCGCAATGGCAAGTCCCGCTATCCGTTCTCATTCGTGTGGCCAACATTTTAGGAAGCCAACGCTTCGACACGAATACCACTCCTATCGGGGCTATTTTGCA
>JAHDBB010000207.1 GCA_020630635.1 Chitinophagales bacterium | reverse complement strand
GAAGTATTGTCAAAAGTGGCGGTTGTGGTATCGACTGTTACGGTGAAACTGGCTTCTGGATAGGGACGGACTTCTGCATAAATCGTGTCGGTATCAATGCAACCGTTGAGCGAAACAACAACGACATATTCACCTGAAGCTGCTGTCAATAAAGTCGTATCTGTTGTACCAATATTCCATTGTATCGCATTGATCTCTCCTGTAATTTCTGGGGTTAGAGCAGCTACTCCACAGACAAAAATACTGTCTTGAATCTGGACTTCTGGAAAAGGATAGGCATTGACAACCGTCACCAATGTATCGTTGTGAACATCCGTATCGTCTTCCATTTTGGTAAACATCGTAAAGGTCAGTTCTCCCCCACCCCACGTATCAATATCGCCATAATAAATGTAACCGCTTCCATTGGGATCTACTTCTGAAACGACTTGAACAAGTGTGTCTTCAACAGCTCCACTAATGATCGTTGTGACTTCTATATCAGTCATTTTGTTTTCACTATAATTCATGATACGAACCGTGACAAAAGTTGTACTATCTTCGCAAATACTGGGTTCGGGATTGATGAGTTCAGCAACACCTACATCTCCCGGTGGAACATCTAAATTTGTTATCACGATGTTGTCTAAAAAGAGTTCGACATCTTGTTCATCGTCAATGGTTCCTTCGCTTGCATAAAAAGCAAAGGTGATTTCTTGGTCGTTATAAATGCTCAAATCAAGGCTATCATTTTGACCTGTCGCACTAATAGTACTGCTTGCATCGTAGGTTTTGATAGGGAAATAGCTTGCACCACAATCGGTTGAAACCATCACTTTTAAAAAGTCATCTGAACCCAATTGAGTCGCTTCGTTGCTTTCCCAATTGCAAAGAGCAATGTCATAATACAAAGTTGTAGAGTCCGCAACATAAATACGAGGACCCACCAACCAAGCATTTTTTTCATTTTTCCAAAGATTGATTCTTGCACTTATTTCATTGGGATGGGTTACATCATTGGCAAAGAAATCATCCACCCATTCTGTTTGGGGAAGCAATTCTTCGGGATGATCCAATCCTGTGGCTTCCCTCCAACGAGGGTAAATCGCCAAGTTCTCACCTGTATAGTTGTTAAAATCTACTCCATCTAAAATCGTATAATCTGGTTTGAAAAAAGCTCGGTTTTCACTCCAGACATTGTTGGTAGAATCTTGGTCATCGAACCATATCAACATCGCTGTCAATTGATAAATGGCACTTTCAGATAAGTCTAAGGTTTGCTCAAAAGTAAGGTTCATACTTTCTTGTGGAGCTAATGTTCCTGTATTGATGACTTCGCTGATAATTTGAGGCGCATCGCCTGTTACATTTAGTTGGATCGTTGCGGCATTCCCTTCAAAATTGATGGCTTGCGCTCCTGCATTTTTTAGTTGAATTTCGACCACTTCGTTTTCACCAAAACAGTTTAAATTTTCGGGTGAAAGGATGTCATTGATTTCTATATCTAAATTGGGTAAATTCTTTAACTGGATGTTGTCTAAAAAGAAATCTGCACTTTGTAATTCTCCGACCTCTCCTTCTTTCATATAAAAGCCCAAAACTATTTCTTGTCCTTGATAGGCATTCATCAAATGTGTAAATGCTATGCCTGTAAACGGAATAGTATTGTCTAATGGATGGGCAATAAAATCACTAAAACTTTGTCCGCAATCGGTTGAAATTTTGACAAAAAAAGTATCTGCTATTAATATTTCGATGGGTTCATTGGTAAAGAGATTGGTCAATGCTAAATCATACGTTAAAGCTGTATTTTCTTCAATCAAGTAAGGTGGACTCAATAACCAAGCATGTTCAACATTATCAATCAAACTAATTTTGGCACTTGCTCCATTTTCTAAAGTCGTATCATTTCCAAAAGGTGCAACCGTCCAATTAGAGGTATTCCCAACCACTTCATTAAAACCTTGTGCTTCTGACCATCCATCATATACTTCATTCATATTCAAGCCATTATAGGATTGAAAATCCAATAAAATAGAGGGTGCATCATAAATAGTATTAACAAAATCTAAGGCTAAAATATCATTGTCTATATTTTGATCTTCACTCCAAACAATGTTGGCACTAAGATTATAGGTACCACTTTCAGATAAATCTACATTGTCCATACAAACATTGAGGGTGTCTCCCAATTCTACCAATCCTGCTGAAATGGGCTGTGAAAAAGAGTAAGAAGCTGCCCCACCAATGGTTACTTCTACTGCTGCATTAATCATCGAAAAATCAAAGGCTTGTGTTCCTTCATAGACGAGTGTCAAACAAAGATTTTCGTTTTCACTAAAACAGTTTTTTTCAAAAAAGACTTGTGCTTCTTCAAAACCCAAATCTTTTTCGACTAAATTTTCTATCAAAATATTGTCTAAAAAAACATCTATATCGGCAGCATCGTCAATAACTCCATCAGAGGCTAAAAAACCGATTCTAACAGTTTGTCCTGCATAAAGATTCAATAAAATAGCAACCTTTTCTACTTCTTCATTGAGTTCACTATTACTGTCAAAAGTTGCTAAAACATCCATACTGCCACAATCCTTAAAACCGACAACTTGTAAAAAATCATCACTTCCAAATTCACCTGTTACAGAAGTAAATGCTTGTGTAATTGCCAGATCAAATTTCAAGATGGTTTGATTGGTACATTCAAATAAAGAGGAAACCAACCACTCATTTTTTACATTGCTAAAAAGATTGATTTTGGCAGCCGATCCATTGACTTCAAGGTTTCTAAAATCACCACTCGTCCAAGTACTATAATCATTTTCAAAAACCGTTTCTGAAGACTCCAACCAATTGTACAAAGCTCCTAAGTTTTCGCCATTGTATCCATCAAAACCAATCATCATCGGCAGAGGTTTCACTTCTAGAATATTGATACTTAAAGTTCCTATATCGTTACTTTCCAAGATGTCGTTATCCAAGTCGATATTGACGGTAACGGTATAATTTCCACTTTGGCTTAAATCAATATCGTCTAAAAAAAACAAATCGTTTTGTTGTGGATCTAAAGAACCTTCATCTAAAACAACTTCAAAATTAGCATCATTCGGTCCATCAATCACGACATTTATCTTAGGAAGCAACTCAAAGAACTTCATGGATTCGCCACTATTGTTCTGTAAACGCACATACAAGCCTTTCATACTTTCATAACAAAAGGGTGTATTTTCCCATTCCAATGACAACACTTCTATATCCCAATCATTTAGACCGCCCGATACTTTCACATTATCAATTGCCCACCAATAAGACCAATTCCCCATGTAACGAAATCGTATTTGCGTAGTGGTATTTTCACCTAACAGCTCTGTCAGATTCAAAGAAGTAGACACACTTTCATTCAAAGCGTCATTGTTACTATATCCAATATCTTCTGTTCCTGTATTATACGCCTCCACCCAATCTTCACCGACCAATATTTCTATACTTCCATAACTATCTTCCCACGCTCGAAACTGTTGGTCAAACTCCAAAATAATTTCGTCTAATCCTTCTATTTCCAATACAGGAGAAATCAACAAAGCATCTTCCATTTCACTTCCTGCGCCATAATAATCGCTATCAAAAATGGCAAAATTTCCTTCGATGGGTGCAGGAATATGGCGGTTGGCAGGGTTATCAAATTGCCAACGCTCATTTATATCTCCACCTTCATTTACTTGATTGAGCCAATTCATTGGAGGCATATCTCCAATAGTTGTTTCAAAATCTTCTAATACAATAATTTGCGCCTTTACATTCGCCACACAAAAACAAAAAAAACATATATATATAAGGGTAGCATATTTCATCATGTTACAAAGATACAGGACTTTTGACAAAATCTATGATATTTTATAAGGCGGTCTTACGTGTTGATTTGGCGTTTTCAGGTCACAAGGAATAGTTTTTTTTAGAGGAGCGAAAGGTACTCACTTCGTCGCATTGGAAAGTCCCGCTATCCGTTCTTACCACCTTTGTAGAGCAAATTCATGAATTTGCTCTACAAAGGTGATACCACTTCTATCGGGGCTAGATCGTTGCGGTCTCAACTCCTTAGAAACAGCAAAAATTCCATTTCACCAAATTATATTGTATTTTTATGGGTAAAATAACTTTATCATGTCCTATACAGATTACACCTTAGACCATTTAGAAACACAGTTTAAGATAAAAAATACCGTCCAAGTTCTCTTTGATGGTATTACTCCCATTTCTATCAGCCCTTCTCTCAAAAGTTTTTTAGAAGACATAGAAGACTTACCCATCAAAAGTGAAAAAGCAAGGTCAGAATTGATTGTTATGCCCATTTTATTAGACCTTAGAAAACAGAATAACAAGTTATTTACCATCTATTCTGGTGAACGATTAAATGTTAAACCCGAAGCTGGTTTAGTAGAGGAATGTGATTTTATCTTAGCTAAAAACACGACTTCTTTCACAGTCAATACACCTATTATCACATTGGTGGAAGCAAAAAAAAATGACATCGAATTGGGTATTGCTCAATGTGCCGCTCAAATGTATGGAGCATTTCTACTCAATCAACAAAAAGGCAATGATATTCCTCATATTTATGGTTGTGTGACTACTGGTGAAGTCTGGAAATTTATGAAGCTAGAAGAATTTTTATTAACCATTGATCAAAAAGTATATTTTATCAATGACCTTAACACTATTTTAGGTATCTTTCAACACATATTAGATTTTCACAAATAAGGAATTGGAAAACTCCTAAAATGCCTATTTTTAAACAAACCCTTATATACAGGAACGATCCATCTAAAGTTGCCCTCATTGTAACAAAGAAAAAGTAAGTCGTTTCAATCGGATTGCCTCTTCTTTTCGGGGGTAGCAATCTGATTGATGCAATCTATTTTTTCTTTGATTGTAAAATGGGACAATACTGGTGGCAATCTTGGACAGGTAGCCTATACCTTCCCGATTGTTACCCCTTAAGTTTAATTTTTTTAGAGTAAAATAATAAGACTCTTCAAGTGTGTCCTTAAGATGCACTTTGAAGGTTTTTTTTTATGTATGGCTTCTATTTTGTAAGACGTTCTGCCCTTACCCAATAGCCCCGATAGTAGTGGTATGAATGGTCTGCGTTGGCTTTGTAAAACGTTGGCTGCATTCATAAAAACGGATAGCGGGACTTTCCGTAGCGACGAAGTACCCAACCCTTCGCTCCAAAAAGAAAAATAAACCCAACATTTTTATGAAAAAATAGATTCTAAAACGTCTTTTACCTTATCTTTGTAACCACTTTTTTCGCTTCAAAATGGGATATAAAAATGAAAACAAGCTACTATGATTTGATAGAACAAACCTACTACTTCCCACAAGACGGTTTTGACCTACAAGATGGCTATCTTACCTTTCATGGTATCTCCCTAAAATATCTTATCGACACCTATGGCACTCCTTTTAAGTTGACCTATCTTCCCAAGATTGGCGCACAAATTAAGCGTGCTAGAAACCTCTTTAACAGAGCCATAAAAAAACACGATTATAAAGGACAGTACTACTATTGTTATTGTACCAAATGCTGTCATTTTCAGTATATTATCAATGAAGTTTTACGACATACACCCAACTTAGAAACGTCTTCAACCTTTGATATTGAACTGATTTTGAGATTACACCGAGAAGGTAAACTCGAAAAGTCTTGTATGATTGTTCATAATGGATATAAGTCCAAAGACTATCTTCAAATGATTATTCAATTGCAAGCATTGGGTTTTGAAAATTCGATTGTGGTGTTGGATAGTATGGATGAACTAGAGCGTCTTTTATCTCTCAATCCAGAAAATCCTATCAAAATTGGTATTCGGATGGCGATCAATGAAGAACCACAATCCAGCTACTATACCTCTCGTTTGGGTATTGCTCCAAGTAAAATTGTGGACTTTTTTAAAGAGAAAATCGCTCAAGAAGCGAAGGTGGAATTGACGATGCTGCACTTTTTTGTGGATTCAGGCATCAAAGATAAGCTCTATTATTGGCAAGAATTTAGAAAGGCTTTGGGATTGTATATCGAACTCAAAAGGTTGTCGCCCAGTTTAGAAGCCTTTAATATTGGAGGCGGTTTTCCTATCCGCAACAATCTCCGTTTTGAATACAACTACGAGGACATTATCAATCAAATTATTGAGAATATCAAGAATGTATGTTTGGAGCAAAATGTCGAAGAACCCAATATTTATACCGAATTTGGAAAATATACGGTGGGCGAAAGTGGGGCGATTATTTTTTCGGTTATTGAGCAAAAACAGCAAAATGATAAGGAACTTTGGTATCTTATTGACAATAGCTTGATGAATACCATTCCTGATGCTTGGTCGATTTTTGAGAAGTTTATCTTATTGCCCATCAATCATTGGAATCACGAATATACGCCTGTCAATATCGGGGGAATTAGTTGTGATCATTCGGATTATTATAATTCGGAGGATATGAATCAGGCGGTTATTTTACCTAAGTCTTCTAAAACGGATGAACCTTTGTATATTGGCTTTTTTCATACGGGGGCTTATCAAGATTCGATTAGTGGATATGGTGGGATCAAGCATTGTTTGATTCCTTCGCCTAAGCATATTATTATTGACCGAGATAGCAAGGGGAATTTTGTGGATAAGATTTATCGGAATGAGCAGTCGGCGGAGGATATGTTGCGGATTTTGGGATATGCTTAAGAGTTAGTCCATAGTCAATTAGTCGATGGTCCATAGTTGTAGTTCTTTTTTATATTTTCTCATATCTTAAAAATTAACGCATCTATTTTTGTTTTTAACAAGACCTTAACAGATTGCTTTCAAGAATACTGTTAGCTTTGTGACATCAAAACCAAAACTTTCTTAGAACGTACAGTTATATAACATCCTGTCCCTAACCAACTAGACCCGATAGTAGTGGTATTCGTGTGAAGCGTTGGCTTCCTAAAACGTTGGCAACACGAATAGGAACGAATAGCGGGACCATGCTATGCGACGAAGCGATTTAACGTTCTCTCCAAAAAATATTTACTGGTTACATCTTTTCCTCATTTTATTCGTCTTCTAGTCTATGAAACAAATATCCACTATTCTCTTAATTATTGGGATTGCCTCTAATATCTGTTGGGGACAAACGGTTGAAAAAAAACAGTTGCGAGCGGTCAAAGTCCAGAAAGTACCGACTATTGATGGATTGTTGAACGATATGGCATGGCAAAATGCGCCCATCGCTACTGACTTCATTCAGGACTCTCCTGACCCTGGTGAACCTGCGCCCCAAAAAACAGAGGTCAAAGTATTGTATGATAACAACGCCTTGTATATTGGAGCGATTTGTTATGATGATGACCCTGAAAATATTGTGCGTGATCTTTCTCAAAGGGACGATGCTCAAAATACAGACCTGTTTGGAGTTTCGATTGATGCCTTCCAAGATAATGTCAATGGTGTCATGTTTGTTGTAACGGCAGCAGGGGTTCAAATGGATGCACTAAAATCAGGTCAAAATGATGATTTTAATTGGAATGCGGTTTGGAATAGTGAGGTGCAAATCACAGAAGATGGCTGGGTAATTGAGATGAAAATTCCGTTCTCGGCTTTGCGTTTTCCCAACAAAGATGTACAAAAATGGAATATCAATTTTGGTCGTAATATTCGTAAAATTCGGACAGGGGCTTGGTGGAGTTTTGTCAATCCCGAAATTGATGGATTCTTTAATCAAGCAGGAGAGTTAGTCGGTATCGAAAATATAGAATCGCCTGTGCGTTTATTCTTCTACCCTTATGTTTCGACGGTTTATGAACATTATTTGGATAAAGAAGGCGGCGACAATTCTAGCGTGACTCGTTTTAATGGTGGTATGGATATCAAGTATGGCATCAATGATGCATTTACCTTAGATATGACCTTGATTCCCGATTTTTCCCAAGTACAATTTGACAATCAAGTCCTCAATCTCTCTCCTTTTGAAGTGCGCTTTGATGAAAATCGACAGTTTTTTACGGAAGGAACAGAGCTATTTAATAAAGGAAATTTGTTTTATTCTCGACGAATTGGCGGTCCACCCTTACACGGTATCGACATTGATTCAACGGAAGAATTTGTGAGCAATCCTGCAACGACTCGTTTATTAAATGCCACCAAGATTTCGGGAAGAACCAAGAAAAACTTGGGTATCGGTTTATTCAATGCAGTAGTCGGAAAAAGTGAGGCGGTCATTCGCAATGTGGAAACGAATGAAGAACGAACCGAAGAAACCAACCCTTTGACCAACTACAATATTTTGGTATTTGACCAAGCCTTAAAGAATAATTCTTATGTGTCGCTTATCAACACCAATGTGCTTCGTACAGGTGATGCCTATGATGCCAATGTAACAGGTACAGAGTTTGAGTTGCGAAACAAAGCCAATGAGTATTCTGTATCAGGTGGTGGTTCTGTCAGTCAATTATATCACCCTGACGAAACGGATTTAGGTTTTAAATACAATTTGCGTTTAGCCAAAATCAAAGGAAATTTCACCACTGCTTTTGAGTACAATGTAGAAAGTGACACTTACAATCGAAACGATTTAGGCTTCTTGTTTAACAACAATGAACGCAGTGCTTTCCTCCGAGTCTCCTATAACATTTACAAGCCTTTTTGGAAGCTCAATCGTTTTGGGACCAACAATACCATCGGCTATCAGCGTTTATACAACCCCAATACTTTTACCAACTTCTTTTTCAATCCTGGATTTTGGATGGTTTGGCAAAACTTCTTTGCCAATGGGATGTTTTTTGCCACAGAACCCTTCCCCACTTTTGACTATTTTGAACCAAGAGTCACAGGACGTTACTATGCTTTTCCCATCAACAACAATATAGGTGGCTGGTTTTCGAGTGATTATCGCAAATCCTTTGCTTTAGACTTCAATACCAATTATCGTTGGTATCAAGAAGATGGACGTTATCGTTTTAATGTCAATATCTCTCCTCGTCTCCGAGTCAATGATCGTTTACTCATTGTTCACAATCTAGGACGATACGACTTTAGAAATGACGTAGGTTTTGTGGATAAATCAGACAATGACGAAGACATTCTTTTAGGGATTCGAGATGTTCTCACTATCGAAAATACTTTTAATGCAACCTACATTTTCACCAATCGAATGGGGCTAACATTTAGACTTCGGCATTATTGGTCAGAGGCAGAATATAGCGACCACCGTTTATTGAGTCAAGAAGGAGAATTGTTAGAATTGCCTGATGAACTAGTCGAGAGCTTTGGCGTTTGGGAAGATGAAAACACCTCCATTTACAATCAAAATTATAATGCCTTTACCATTGATATGAATTATCGTTGGCAATTTGCGCCTGGTAGCGAGTTGAATTTGACTTGGAAGAATGGCATTTTTGCCAGCGATGAGGAAACAACTTTTAATTATCTCCAAAATCTGGATAGAACATTAGGAGCTTCTCAATCCAACACGCTTTCTTTGAAAGTCTTGTATTTTATTGATTATTTGTATTTGCAGCGGAAGAGGGGTTAATCGTCTAATCGGTTCTTTTCGTGGACTTCATCCTAAAGAATGAAGTAAAGATTTTTTCGGTTCTTTTCGTGGACTTCATCCTAAAGAATGAAGTAAATAAATTTTAGGAGCGAAAGGTCTGGTGCTTCGTCGTGTTGGAAAGTCCCGCTATCCGTTCTTATGCATGCAGCCCAATTTTAGGCAACCAACGCATTGCATTCATACCACTACTATCGGGGCTAGTTGGTTGAGGTCAGAACGCTTCACAAACTGAACTGCTTTAGAATTT
>JAHDBB010000206.1 GCA_020630635.1 Chitinophagales bacterium | reverse complement strand
CCCGATAGTAGCGGTATAAATGCAATGCGTTGGCTTAGAAAAACGTTGGCGCATTTATAAGAGCGAATAGCGGGATTTTCCAATGCGACGAAGCACTCAAACATTCGCTCCAAAAAAGAAAAAATTAAAAAAACAATTTTTATTAATCAAATTAGGAATTATGTATCCAGAAGAATTAGTTGCACCGATGCGACAAGATTTAGTCACTGCTGGTTTTGAAGAATTAACAACTGTAGAATCAGTAGATGAGGTACTTAGTCAAAAAGAAGGAAGCGTCTTAGTAGTCATCAACTCGGTATGTGGTTGTGCTGCTCGTAATGCTCGCCCTGCTGCCAAATATGCGGTGGAAAACTCTGAAAAGAAACCTGCAAAATTGACAACCGTATTTGCTGGTGTGGATGGTGATGCAACCACCAAAGTCCGTGAATATACGTTGCCTTATCCGCCTTCTTCGCCTTCAATGGCTTTGTTCAAAGACGGAGAGTTGGTACACTTTATTGAGAGACATCACATCGAAGGTCGTCCTGCTGAGTTAATCGCTCAAAATTTAATGGCTGCTTTTGATGAGCATTTATAGGATTAAGATATTACAATACACAAAAGCCATCTAACCAAAATTAGGTGGCTTTTGTTTTAATGACAGGTATAAATGATAAGTGTCCAACAAGCAACAGAAATTATTTTAAATAATGCGATTGATTGGGGAAATGAAGAGATTTATTTGTTTGAAGCAGATGGTCGAGTTTTAGCCGAAACGTGGGTCGCTGATAGAGATTTTCCGCCTTTTGATCGAGTCACAATGGATGGAATAGCCATTCGATACGATGACTTTGAAAAAGGTATAAACGCTTTTGAAATTAGTGATATTCAAGCCGCAGGAATGGCGCAAAAAACTTGGGCAGGAACAGGAACATGTTTGGAAGCAATGACAGGAGCGATTTTGCCAGAAGGAACAGATACCATTATTCGTTATGAAGATTTGACGATTGCGGATAAAACAGCGACCATCAATGTAAGCAATATTCGACCTCAACAAAATGTCCATTTTCAAGGAAGTGATAGACCCAAAGACAGTTTGATTCTTGAAAAAAATAAGGTGATCGGTCCTGCTGAAATGGCGATTGCAGCGACTTTAGGAAAGGCATTGGTCAAGGTCAAAAAATTGCCGAAAGTGGTCGTGATTTCATCTGGTGACGAATTGGTTTCAGTCATTGACACACCTTTGCCTCATCAAATCAGACGTTCCAATAATTTTGCGATTGCGAGTGTCTTGAAAAAATATCAAATCAAAGCAGATTCTTTACACATCAAGGATGAAGAAAAAGAAGTAAACGCAATCATCGAAAAAGCCTTACAAGACTATGATGTTTTGATTTTAAGTGGTGGGGTTTCGATGGGTAAATTTGATTTGATACCGCAAGCCTTAGCCGATTTAGGAGTCGAAAAGTTGTTTCACAAAATCAAGCAGCGACCAGGAAAACCCTTTTGGTTTGGACGCAAAAAAGAAGATAAGATCGTCTTTGCTTTGCCAGGAAATCCCGTCTCTTCGTTTATGTGCACCAATCGGTATGTTGTGTCTTGGCTACGAGCTTGTTTAGGGCTAAATGCTTTTGAAAATCACTATGCAACCTTGAGCGAAGAAGTTTATTTTAAACCAGCGTTACAATACTTTTTGCCCGTTCAATTATCTTTTGATGAGACCGGTAAACAATGGGCAAAACCAATGAAAGGCAATGGTTCAGGCGATCACGCCAATTTGGTCAATGCTGATGCGTTTATAGAATTGCCTTTGGAAAAAGATGTTTTTGAAAAAGGAGAAAGTTATCGGATTTTTAAATTTAGATAAAAAGTGACGAAGGGACGGACTATTTAGTTTTTGCATGTTGGGGCGTAAGGGGACGTTATTTTTTCTTTATCGAAGAATAATAAAAAACCGAAATCGTCCCGTCGTCCCCAAACCACGATTTGAACCGAAACCGTCCCACCGTCCCATTTTATAACTTACAATCCACCATTGATTATGGAGTTTACACATTTAGACAAGGAGGGCAATCCTTCAATGGTCAACGTCGCTAAAAAGAAAGTGACGTATCGAACCGCAAAAGCCCAAACCAAAATATACTTGCCATCCAATGTTTTAGAACAATTTGAGAAAGGTGATATTCAAACTAAGAAAGGACCTGTCTTTCAAACAGCGATTATTGCAGGAGTGATGGCAGCGAAAAAAACGGGTGAGTTGATTCCTTTGTGTCATCCATTGGGTTTAGAAAATTGTCAAGTCGATATTTTTATCAATGATGCCAAAGAGGTGGTAGTCGAATGTACAACGAGTATCACCGCCAAAACAGGAGTCGAGATGGAAGCCTTAACAGGAGCAAGTGTGGCTGCATTGACCATATACGATATGTGCAAAGCCTTTTCCCATGACATCCTTATCAAAGAAACCAAATTAATGGAAAAAACAGGAGGTAAACGTGATTTCAAACGAGAAGAAACATAAAAAACATGCTCAAATCAATCGTCCCAAGTACGGATATTTTGGGCGAAATGAATGGGGCTTTATTGGTGCGCCTTGTGGGGTAATCCAACAATTGACAAAGGGCATTATTGAGACGATTGGGAAGCAATGTAAAGTCGCTTATGTGGATGCAGAACATAAAAATGCCGATGATGAAAATGCTGAAATTTTAGACGCTCATCTAGATTATACCGATAAAATCACTTTTCATCAATTTCAAACAAATGCCACATTAAGCGAGTATCAACATCGAGTCTATTTCAATGAACAAGACCTTATTTTGGTTAATGGCAATCATTTTAAAACTAAAAAGCAAGTCGTCATTATTCATGAAAAAAAGCGAGCGTCTTTGTCTCGAAAACTGGATAAATTGACCAATGTAGGCTTGATTATTTTGGATGAAGAAGTCAATGGCATCTTTGATTTCGTACAAGAGCATTTGTATCATTTGATCAAAGAAATTCCTGTCTTAAAAATCAATGAAGTAGAACGAATCGCCCATTTTTTATGGAGTGATTGGAAGGAGCAAATACCGCCGATTTATGGAATGGTATTGGCTGGTGGAAAAAGTGAACGAATGGGAAAAGATAAAAGTCTGATGGATTATCATGGGACTTCCCAACGACAACATCTTACTCAACTACTCAACCAATTTTGTGAGAAAACCTTTTTGTCTTGTCGTCCAGAACAAACCCAAGAGATACAAGACTTTGAAGTTTTACCCGATACTTTTATGGGATTGGGACCGATGGGAGCGATACTTTCTGCCTTTCAAAAATATCCCAATCATGCTCACTTAGTGGTTGCATGTGACTTACCTTTATTGGATAAAAACACATTGGAAGAATTGATACAACAAAGAAATCCTTCTAAGATAGTGACAGCCTTTCACAATCACCAAACAGGATTTACGGAGCCTTTGATTGCCTTGTGGGAACCCAAAGCTTATCCTGTCTTACTCCAGTTTTTGGCACAAGGGTATGCCTGTCCTCGAAAGGTGCTAATCAATAGTGACATCAATGAGTTGAAGCCACAAAATCCAACAAGTTTGATGAATGTCAATCGTCCTGAAGAAGTCGATAAAGTAATGGAGCTTTTGGCAAAGAAATAGCATATGCTGGTTCAATAAGTTGTGTCCAAACCCAACTAGCCCCGATAGTAGTGGTATGCTAAATGCAGCGTTGGCTCAAAGGGTTTGCGAGGATTTTTTAGCATAAGAACGAATAGCGGGACTTTCTAATACAACGAAGCACCAAACTTTCGCTCCTAATAAAAATACAAAAGCTGAACTGCATTAATCATTCATCATTCACAATTTATCATTATTAAGTCTTTTCGCTCCAAAAAATAAAATCTCAAAAGAACTTAACCGTGTTATTTAAATATCAAATCAATCTTACTTGAGGTTAATTCTGTAAATTAAAAGTCACTCTTTCAATGTAGTTTATCCAAAGCCAATATTTTTTGAAGTTGAGTACATTGTAACGTATTTTATTCAAACCTACATCTTATGAGAGCAAAACGATTACTCTTCCTTTTATTAACCTTATCCACTCTGAATTTAATAGGACAAGATTGTGCAGACAACGAAGCCTTAGTCACTATTGAAATATTAACAGATGATTATCCGCAAGAGACTTCATGGGAGGTAACATTACAAGATGGAACCATTATTGATGAAGATAATTTGACTGGTTATCCCACAGGTACTATTTATACAGCCGAAGTATGTGTGCCAGTTGAAACCTGTGTTGCGTTTATTATTACCGATTCTGCTAATGATGGTATTTGTTGTGCTTATGGTGAAGGATATTATACCATATACTATGATGGCGAAATGCTTGTAGAAAGTGAAGGGGATTTTGGAGAGGAAGAAAGTGTTGATATGGGTTGTCCTGTTGGTGTGATATGTCATACTGCTTTAGTGGTTGAAGCAGAAGCAACTTCTATCGCTGAATTTGAAGATACTTGGTATGTTTTTGAACCAGCTAATACAGGAATATATCAAATCACTACTTGTGGATTGGATAATGTGTGTAATACCAGTATTTGGATTTATAGTTATTGTGAAGATTTAGATTGGGATGACTCACCCAAAGGAAGTATTTTTTATGGAACCAATGGATGTAGCGATAATGCAGACTTAACAGATATAGAGCTTTATTTAGAAGCTGGCGAAGTATATTATATTCGTATAGGAGATGAATATGATGATTGTAGTTCACAAACTATTGAATGGTTTTTGACATTTAGTGGACCTTTGGAAGGGTGTACTGATTTAGAAGCCTGTAACTTTGATCCACTTGCTGTTATAGATGACGGGTCTTGTCTTACACAAGGCGATGAGAATTGTCCAGAAGGTCCTGACCTTATTGTATTAGATCATATCATTGAAAATTCTTTGGTTATTCAACAAAAAGTCAATAATGATGATTGTTTTATAGAAGAAAACTGTATGACGGGTTATGGAGTGCGCCAAATCTTACGTTTTACTACCCAAATTGAAAACATTGGTGATCTTGATTTTTATGTAGGACCAGAACCTGAAAATGAAATAGATGTATCAACCCAATGGGAATGGGACCCTTGCCACGATCATTGGCATTATGAAAGTTATGCAGAGTATGTGTTGTTTGATGAAAATAATAATAAATTACCCATTGGTTTTAAAAATGGTTTTTGTGTAATGGACTTGGATTGTAGTATTGGAGGTGGAGATTCCAAATATCATTGCGAGAATCAAGGAATTTCGGTAGGTTGTGGAGATATTTATGATGCTGAATTAGACTGTCAATGGATTGATATTACCGATATATCTGATGGAATTTATACATTTGTTGTCAGGGTTAATTGGGATAAATCATTTGATAATAATGGAAACTCTGAAACCAACTACATCAATAATTGGGCGCAAGTTTGCCTCCATATAACCACCAATAGTGAAGGAAATAAAGAGTTTGAAGTAGTAGAATCTTGTGAACCTTATGTCGATTGTTTAGGAGAAACGTACGGCAACGCCGAGCTGGATTGTTTGGGAGAATGCAATGGTTCTGCTTTACGAGGGGATTACAATACCGATCAAAATTTTAATCAATTAGACATTAATGCATACCTTACTGATATTGTAGAAAATACAGGAGTTATCAATCCTTGCAATGATCTCAATGATGATGAACATATTACCGTAACTGATGCGGTATTAGCCACTGCTTGTTTATTGGAAATATATACACAAATAGGAGAGGGAGATTTTTGTGAATTTCCTTTCCAGATCAATAATCCACTGGAAACTGTAACACTAAGTATAGGAGTCAACAACCCTAATTTACAATATTTTGAAGTAAATATGAAAAATTCTGATGGCAAGGTAGTGGGCGGACAATTTAGCGTACAAGGAATAGATATCAGAGAGATAGAAGTCTTAGACGAAGACATAGCCAACAACTTTATCATCAGTCACAGTGCAAATGAGGTTATCTTTATGAGTAGCAACCTGAATGCATTGGGTAAGCAGGCAGATGCTTTACCAATCCTCAAAATTTACTATGAAAATGCCAATGAAACGGATATTTGTATCAATGAAATTACGGCAATTGTCAATGACAAGCGAGAAGAAGTTCAGACACACATCAACGACAATTGCGTTTCAAGCATTTCTGGTGACAATACCAGTCTGAATGAAATGGATGATTTAAATATCAATATTGCGCCCAATCCATTCAAGGAAAAAACCGTTTTCACTTTTGACACCAATGACGATACGTTTCAATTAGAGATTATGGATATAGATGGAAAAGTCCTCAAGCGCATTGATAAAATTGTGGGTAAACAATACGAGTTGCAAAGAGGCAATTTATCAGCAGGCATTTACACCTACAAAATTAAAGGCAATAACCAATTAAAAATAGGAAAATTGGTCGTCCTTTAAAATTTTAAAAATATTTCTATGAGGAGCGAACTTTTCGAACTTCGTCGTAACAGAAAGTCCCGCTGTCCGTTCTTATCGCCAATCCACCCGAACCCTTAGCCAACCCACTTTGACGATACCACTACTATCGGGGCTATTTTTGAAAGGACAGAACGTTTTACTAACTGAACTGATTTAAAATTAAACACCTATTTTTTTTGAAGTGCATCTTTCATAAAGATGAGTCACTTGCATTCTGATAAAATTGCATTATATAAATGTAAGCAATAAACAGAATGATGGCAAAGAAACAAAAAACATCTAAGAAGAAAGAAGGCAATGTCTATGATAAAATATTCAAAGAAAATATTGAACCGATCTTTATTCCTTTAATCAAACGAGAATTGGGTATTGATATAAAATCGTTTCAGATAGTAAAAGAAAAGTATCAAAGAACTATCGAAAGAGAAACAGATTTTTTATATCAAGTACACACAGAATCCAATGAAACCTTTTTACTACATATAGAGTTTCAAACCAAGTTAGGAAAAAAGATGCTTTACCGAATCGCTGAATATCATGGCATTGTCTCCAATCGTTATCAAATGCCTATCAAACACATTGTTATCTATCTGGGTAAGCCTAAAACAAGAGCGAAGACTTATTTAAAAGATAACGAAATTTTTACAGGTTATGACCTGATCGCTCTCAACTTATTGGATACCAATGAACTATTGAGTTCTCAAATTCCAGAAGAAGTTTTAGTCGCCATTTTAAGCAACTTTAATGAAGAAGATACAGAAAGAATTTTAAAAACCATTGTCTATCAACTCAAAAAAATAAGTGATGGTCCTAATGACTTGAAAAAATATTTAAATCAATTGATTCTTTTCTCTAGATTACGTAATTTAGAAGTAGAAACAACTAAAATCATCACCAGTATGCCTATACACTATGACATCAAAAAAGATGGTCTCTATAATTTGGGACTAAAAGAGGGACGAGAAGAAGGACGGGAAGAAGCTGAAAAACGTGCTAAAAAAGTACAACTAAAACTTGAAAAAGAAGCCAGAGAACAGCAACAAAAAGCCAGAGAACAGCAACAAAAAGCCAGAGAACAACAGCAAAAAACCAGAGAACAGCAACAAAAAGCCAGAGAAAAACAACAACAAGACATCCAAAACCTTCTAAATTTAAAGATATTAACAGACAAACAAATCGCTGAGTCTTTAGATGTCTCTACATACCTTGTCCGTAAAATCAAAAAACAAATGAAAAAGGAGAAGGATTCTTGAATCAGAACCACAAGCCACAAGTCACAAAAAAAATGAAATT
Source organism: Chitinophagales bacterium (assembly GCA_020630635.1). Taxonomy (GTDB): domain Bacteria; phylum Bacteroidota; class Bacteroidia; order Chitinophagales; family UBA2359; genus JAHDBB01. The sequence continues at coordinate 2,181 of JAHDBB010000206.1, read as the reverse complement.
TACTATCCCAATATTATCACTTCTGATTTTCCTTAGCATAAGCCTAAATGCTCAGTTTTGCAACGAAGGAGAATCCCTATTCAAAGTCGAAATATTGACGGATAAATTTCCCAATGAAACATCTTGGGCATTAAGCATAGATAATGAAACCACCATTGCCAGTGGCAACATGAATGGAGTCGGACAATATAGCTTATACGAAGATAGCCTTTGTGTCTCCCTGGAAGATTGCCTATACTTTACTATATACGACTCTTTTGGTGACGGCATTTGTTGTAGCACCCAAAATGGCAACGGATACTATAGAATTTTCTATAATGATAGCTTAGTAGCACAAGGAGGAAATTTTGCCAACCAAGATCAGCAACTAGTAAATTGTCCATTAGGAATAGCTTGTGACAATCCCATTCCTATAGCATTGGAAGATACTTATATCGCAGATAAACCCGATACTTGGTACACCTTCACACCCGATACCACAGGACTTTTTACCATCGCCACCTGCGACTTGAATTTATGTAACACAAGCGTATGGATTTACGAATATTGTTTGGAAGGCGAAATAGATGACTCACCAGAAGGAGCAATTGTCTATGCCAATACAGGATGTATCACAAACGATGAGTTAGCACAATTAGCCGTCAATTTGATGGCTGGAACGACTTACTACATTCGCATTGGAGATGATGAAAATGCGTGTGGAGAAAGCCCCATTATTTGGAGTATCGAATACAATGGACCACCAACTGGATGCATCGACCAATCTGCTTGTAACTACAATCCCATAGCATTGGTAGATGATGGATCATGTTTAGATATTGATGATCCCAACTGTCCAGAAGGACCAGATTTAGTCGTATTAGATTACATCATTGAAAATACGCTTATCTTACAAAAAGTCGAAAACGATAACCCTTGTTTTATCGAAGAACAATGCATGACAGGTTATGGAATGAGAGAGTTATTGCGATTTACGACACATATCGAAAATATAGGAGAACAAGACTTTTATATCGGAGTGCCTCCCGTCTTTGAAGGGGATGCTGCGGGATCCGATTGGGAATGGGACCCTTGCCACCAACATTGGCACTATGAAGGCTATGCAGAATATATTTTATACGACCAAGAATTTAATGAATTACCGATTGGCTTTAAAAATGGATTTTGTGTATTAGACTTGAATTGTAGCTTAGGTGGTGGAGTGGCTAAATATACTTGTGCCAATCAAGGAATATCGGCAGGTTGTGGAGATATTTATGGCTTTGGATTGGATTGTCAATGGATTGATATAACCGATGTACCCAATGGTATTTATACTCTAGTGGTTAGAGTGAATTGGGATAAATCACCTGATGCCAACGGTGTTCTTGAAACCAACTACTTCAACAATTGGGCGCAAGTCTGTATCCATATACAAGCAGATGCGTTAGGAAGTCGATATATTCAAGTCGTCGAAGAATGCGAACCCTATGTCGATTGTGCTGGCGAAATCTATGGCGACTCGCAAATAGATTGTCAAGGGATTTGTGGCGGACCCAATCAACGAGGGGATTTAAACAAAAACTTTGTCTTAGATTCTTTGGATTTACAACAATACCTAAATGGAATCCTAATAGGAGAGGAAACAAATGCTTGTAACGACCTACATCAAGACAATGAATGGAATATCGTAGATGCGGTCTTGCTCAATGAATGTTTGATACAAAATGATGCCGTTGTCAACGGACCTTGTAACTTTCCTTACAACGTAGTCAATATTAATGACACCACCACTTTTGTTATAGATGACAGCAACATCGCCAATCAATATTTAGATGTATATATTAAAAATGCAGATAACTATTTGTTAGCATTTCAAATGAGTGTTGGTGGAGGCGTTCGCATAGATTCTATAGAGTGGACTTATCCCAATATTGAAAATTATGACTTTGAGATGGATCATAACTTTAGTATCATTTATGGGATGATTAAAGATGGCGTTCCACTTCCCAAAAGCAATGTATTTGTACCCTTATTTCGCATCTATCTAAAGGAAGGCAACTATGAAAATATCTGCCTCACTTGTCCAGCCATTAGCGTAAACAACTTTAGAGAAAAAGTCGTTACTGTTGTTGAATAACTTTGACTACCAATTCACCGTTCATCTGCTTTAAAAGCACCACGTCTATGAAGTATCCATTG
>JAHDBB010000205.1:7956-9978 GCA_020630635.1 Chitinophagales bacterium | reverse complement strand
TACCAATTCACCGTTCATCTGCTTTAAAAGCACCACGTCTATGAAGTATCCATTGAGACTCATCTAAAGGAGAAACACCTTTATAGCTTCTGATTTTATCATCCGTAGTAGTGGTTTTTTCATAGCCATCCAGTATTAGTTTTAGCCGTCCTTTTCCAGAGCTAGTACTATTAAATTTTATAGGATAATCCATAGCATTTGCTACTGAAACTCTTCCTTTTAAAGTAAAAAAATCATGCTCAAAAACAGGGGAATCTATTTGTGCATTCATTTGATTTAAATCACTCATAATAGGTCCAAGTAAATCAGAATGGGCTTTGATTTCAAAAGCATACATCGGTTCTAAAAGATCTGTTCCTGCATTTTTTAATCCTCTAAGTATTCCCATTGGAGTAGCTAATAAAAAATCTCCAGGATTTGAGTGTATTGTATGTTCAGAACCTTCGATGAGTGTAATGGATAAATCAGTTACTTCATATCCTTTAATACCTTGTTTCAGAGACCAAGGAATGGCTCGCTTAACCTCATTGAGATACTTGTTACTAATGTCACTTGTCCTTACTTTTGTCGTAAATGAAACTCCACTCCCAAGTGGTGCAGGCTCTATAAGGAAGGTCATAATAGCCCAACAGGGTTTAGGCATCCAGTAACGTACATAACCTTCTGCTGACATAGTAGGGGTTTCTTTATAAATGACTTTAGGTTGGAGAAATGTTACCTCAATATTCCATCTTTGGGCTAAACTTTCTTTAAGAACCTCTGTTTGAATAGGTCCTAAAATTTTTAAGTGAAACTCTTTTTCTTCTTTAAACCATTGAAAGTCTAACATGGGATCTTCCAAGTTGAGAATTTCCAACGCTTCTCCCAACTTTTGATAATCTTTATCATCCTTTGCTACCACCGTTACACCTAACACCGCTTTACTGATCTTAGAAAATGGATCAAGAAGATTTTCAGTGCCTAAAACATCTCCAGAAAGTATAATGTCAGAAGTACTTATGACTCCAATCTCTCCCTTTTGTAATTCAGGAAATTGTTCTAAATTTCCGAGCGGCATTTTAAATAGCTGATTAATTTTAACATCTTTATTTAGCTGTTGTGATCGAATGATATCTTTGGTTTTTAGAACACCTCCATATAATTTTATATGAGCAAGCCTTCCTTTTTTTTCATGAAATTCTACTTTAAAAACTTTTGCAGCCGTAGTTGTGCAATAGGTTTTAGCTTGTGATATTAGCGTTGCAATATTGTTTAACAATTCCTCTATTCCTATTTCTAATTTGGCACTTCCAAAGATCAAACCATCAAGTCTTCCCGCTTTTATATTTTGTTTCCCTTTTTCCAAAATATTTGCTAAATCCGTAGTATTTCCTTCGAGATAATTTTCTAGAAAAGCTTCATCACAATCAGCTAAATTTTCTAAGGAATTATTAAGGATCGTTGAATCTAAATAACTGCCAACATCTATGAACGATAACAATTTAGGGTTATCTGGATCGGATAAATCGGGAAAATTCAAAGCGAATAACTTTGCGCCTAATTCTTTTTCAAAATCTAAAAAAACTTGTGCAGCATCTACGCCTGCTCTATCAATTTTATTGATAAAAATAATGACGGGTAATTTTCGCTCTCTCAAACTTTCCCATAAGCTAAAGGTATGGGCTTGAATGCCTTCCTTTGCAGATACCACTAATATTACTCCATCCAATACCGAAAGTGATCTATCTACCTCCGCAGAAAAATCAATATGTCCAGGAGTATCTATCAACTGGAATAAAATGTTTTTCCAAGAGAAATTAACAGAGGATGCTTTTATGGAAATACCTCTTCTTTTTTCCATGGCTAAACCATCCGTGATGGCTGAACCCTTATCTACACTACCTGGAGATTTTGTCGCTCCAGCATGATGTAGCAAACATTCTGTAAGGGAGGTTTTCCCTGCATCTACATGTGCCAATATTCCTATGGTTAAAATTTTTTGCTCTGACATTAGTTGGCTAATTTGGGCGATAGATGTTTTGT
>JAHDBB010000205.1:0-7856 GCA_020630635.1 Chitinophagales bacterium | reverse complement strand
TTAACGTAATAAATTGGAAAATATGGAAGGCGAAAATGAATATTTATTTTTTCATTACCATCGGTTGAGACCTCAACAAGATAGCCCCGATAGTAGTGGTATGAATGCATAAGCGTTGGCTTAGAAAAACGTTGGCTGCATTCATAATAACGGATAGCGGGACTTTCCAATACGACGAAGCAACAAACCCTTCGCTCCCTAAAAAAATTACTTGCCACCAATTAAGATCCTTCTTTTGTATAAAAAAATGAAAAAAACGAAATCCAGTTGAGTAGTTTCTATCGTAAGTATATTATGTAAGAAGTAAAGCAATTTTATTAAACCATTCATAATAACTTATAATAGTATGAAAAAAATTACATTATTACTGACAATGCTATGTGCCTTTGTCTTGACTACACAAAGTATACTCGCAGACCACTTATCGGGTAGTTTACAGATGACAGCCCGCATGACAGGCGCACAAGAAGTACCACCAGTATCAGGAGCCGCACAAGGCTTAGGTATTTTTACACTTAGTTTAGACAAACAAAATATATTAGTTGAGTTTGCAGCAGCAGACCTTACAGGACCCATCACAGGACTCCATGTACACGAAGGCGCACCAGGAACCAACGGTCCTGTTGTTTTTGATTTGACACCTTTTGTCAATGGTTGCACAGTCCAGACAACTTTATCTGGGTTCTCGACGGCTGAAAGAGCCAAATTTTTAGCAGGAGATTACTATCTTAATTGTCATACTGCTGCGAATCCAGGTGGTGAAGTAAGAGCGCAAATTTTATTAGAAACAGACTTCCGTTATACTGCTTATTTAATGGGATCCAACGAAGTACCAGCAGTAGCGACCAATGCTTTGGGCTGGGGAAGTTTCAATCTTTCAAAGGCAGGATATGAGTTAGAAATCAATGTATCCACAACGGGATTAAGTGGACCAATTACGGGAGCGCACCTTCACTTAGGAGCTGCAGGAACCACAGGTGGTGTCATAGAAGATTTAACTCCATTTGTATCAGGGCAATCCATTATCAATGCTGTAGTTGATCCTTCTGCTTATGCTGCTGATATTGCAGCAGGAAATGTGTATATCAATGTACATACGGCTGCGAATCCAGGAGGTGAGATAAGAGCGCAACTAGTCTTACAACCAGCTTTGACCTTTGATGCTTATGCCAATGGCGCACAATCAGGTGTTGCTACCAGTGCATTTGGATTAGGAACAGTTAATGTAGATTACAGTTTATCTACACTTACTTTTCATCTAATTGCAGATGGTTTAAGTGGACCGATTACAAGTTCACACATCCATGTAGGAGGGGCAGGCAGTACAGGAGGAGTGGTTTATGATTTGACTCCATTAATCAATGGAAATGAAATTATAGGAACCCTTCCATTAATCGACATCGCCTCTTTGAATGCTTTTTTGAGCGGAGGTTACTACTGGAATATCCATACAGATGCCAACCCCGCAGGTGAGATCAGAGGACAAGTTTACAAATTAGCAAGAGAAAACTATTCTTATGTTTTTGGACCAGAAAATGAAGTGCCTCCTTCTGATTGTGAAGGTTCAGGAGTAGGAATGGTCACAATAGACCGAAACCAATCCAATGCACACTATATGATGGTGACATGCGAAATGACAGAACCTATTGCGGCAGCACACTTTCACAATGCCCCTGCTGGTTCAACAGGAGGAGTCATTTTTGATTTAGGTCCTTCTTTTGCCAACTTCAACAATACAGCGGCTTACGGTTATTGGATAGAACCCAGTTTTACATCAGGTGAATCTGTTATGTTCCGAAACAACGAAGTTTATGTTAATATCCATACCGATAACTGCCCCAATGGTGCGATTAGAGCCGACAGCGTGAGAGGCAGAGACGCAATGATTCAAGCAGAGACCAATAATATTCCTACACTATCACAATGGGGGCTGATATTGCTAAGCTTACTTACGCTTACCTTTGTAAGTGTATCCGTTATGTCTAAGCAAGCAGCTTTAGCGAACACCACTATGTCTGTTTCCAATATGATGGACTTGAGTAGTTATCCCTTTAATGCCGACATCTTTATGAGAGCAGCTTATTTGGTAGCGTTTTTAGCATTACTTGCAGCGACAGGAACCTTTGCCATATATGGGTACTTGGCAATGGTAGATATTATCGGAACGTTGGTAACAGCCCCTATTTTTGCTTACTTCATTCATTTATTGATGTTAGTCAATAACAACGAATATTCCAACTAGTAAAAGATACCGATTTATCTAATTTTTTATTAATTATTTTGATTAGGAGCGAAAGGTGGGACACTCCGTCGTCATGGAAAGTCCCGCTATCCGTTCCTATGAATGCAGCCAAATTTTGGGTAGCCAACGCATTGCATTCATACCACTACTATCGGGGCTATTTGGAAAAGGACAGAATACTTCCTATACTGAACACTTTCAGAATCTAAATCCATTGGAGACTATTATTCTATCTTAGATTGTGAGAGCAGAAATATTCAAAAAAATAATCAATCTGTTTTTCATTAATAATTTATTTTTCCTTATGGAAAAAACTTACAATCCCAAGGGATTTTTTAGGCATCTTTGAGAACACATCTCTAGGAGCTATTCTCCTTAAAGGAATGGTTTAAGGGGCAATAGTTGAATTTATTTTTCACCATTCCTAAGCACTCAATATTTGTTACTTATTGAGTGCTTTTTCTTTTTTACCTGATAAAATAGATATGATATGAGCAAAAACAAAAACCAAAAAATCAAGCAGGTCAATAATGTAAATACTACAACCATTGAACCTCAAATAAGCTGGATACAAAAAATACAAGAATGGTGGAAACGCTTCAGTAGCCAGGTGATTAATCGTTTATTACTCAAATTCATAGGTTTAATGACCTTGTTTTATTTGGTGTGGGCAAATCAATATGTACAGGAAACCCTAGTCAAAGAAATTGCTAACATGTATGCAAAAGTGAGTGGAGAGATCCTAAACCTAATGGGAGCAGGTGTAGCTGTTACAGGAGATATTATTGCCTCATCCTATTTTTCTATCGGAATTAAAAATGGTTGTGATGGTATCGAAGGACTGGCAATATATTGGTGTGCCTTAGCCATCTATCCCGCTACTTTGAAGTATAAAATAACAGGCTTTTTATGGGGAACTCTTTTCTTAGTTGTACTCAATATCATACGAATTATCTCGCTTTATGAAATAGGAGTTCATGTTCCCAGTATATTTGATGTCATGCACGAAAGCATCTGGCAAATTCTATTTATTCTACTGACGCTTGTGGGGTTATTTGTATGGGTTGATTGGCTTCATCGTAATAAATCTGCTCATTCATTATTAAAATCATAAGATATGAATGTAAATATGAAATGGATCTTACTTAAAAGTATAGGAGTTTTTTTTTCTATTTATCTGGTCTTGTTACTTATGTTTCAAACAGAAACAGTTAAGAAACCTTCAGTACAGTTTTATATGAGTAGTATCGAAAAAGTTTATGGCAATTTTGGGAGTGGAGGTGAGGTAAAAGTCAAAACACTAAAGGCTGAAGATAGCAAGCATTTTGATGCAATAGTTATTTTAACCAGTAAATTTCAAAAAAATAAAGCTATTCAAAAAGCTAGGAAACAAGGAATGAATACCACCAAAATCAAACCTGTAAAGTACAGGATCAGCACTTGGAATAGCTTCTATCTATTATTGACTTTTTTGATAGCCCTATTTCTGGCAACTCCGACAACTTGGAAACATAAATGCAAAGGCTTATTATTGGGCAGCTTATTACTATACACTTTTTTTCTTTTTAAAACAGGTTGGTCTTTATTACTAAAGTTTTCGGCTTATCATGGACGTTTTGACGTGGGGTTTGATAATAGAACCATATTAGAAAGCATCAATTATCTTTACAATATTATTATCAACTCTTATTTTGGGTTGATGATTGTCGTTCTTTTATGGTTCTTTTTGATGTTTCCTGTCGTAAAAATCAATACAAAAAACATCCAATATCTTACTCCAAAGACACCATTGAAAAAAATAAATAACAAAATATCTGATCCTCCTACTGTTTGATTCGGAGATTTAAAATGTCAGTTCTATTGCGTTTTGACCTTAACCCAATAGCCCCGATAGTAATGGTATAAATGCCATGAGTTGGCTTCCTAAAACGTTGGCGCATTTATAAGAATGGATAGCGGGACTTTCTAATGCGACGAAGCAATGAACAGTTCGCTCCTCAAAATAAAAACAAGACATCAAAAAGACAGTAATAGCTCTATTATATATTGTAACAAAAAAGGCTCATACTTGTAATCAAACAAGATGAGCCTTTACTTTTTTATGTTAGAAAGTGTTTTTTTAAAGTGTACCCAAAACATACAACTGCTCCAATGTCGGACTGGCACTACCGCCTTCAGGTTCCAACGTAATAGCAAATCCTTCCGCCGTTTCAACATCTTTCAACTGGAAGAAGTTGTCTTCATTGACAGTATAGTTACTCAATAGACCTGCATCATTAGGAGTAAGAGGATTGAGTTTTAAAGACCACAACTGATATACCTTACCTTGCGGTGGAGCAGGTAGTTGATTGCCATCAACAAAAACAGTATTCTTTTCTGGATTCCAATAAACGATGGCTTTTGAATCAGGGGAAACCGCTTGTCCTTCCAATGCAATTACCTTCATATTAGGATCACGAATCTCTTCAAACTGCTGTCGAACTTCAGAGTACTTTTCTTCAATAAAGCTGGCATTTTCAGCAATACGCAGCTTTTCGGCTTCCAAGCTAGCTAGTTTTTTCTGTGTCTCTGCCAAAGTGTTTTGAGTATTTTTCAAAGACCTAAATAAGAAAAAGTTGGCAAGCATGCTTACAAGCAACAAACCAATAGAAGCGGCTGCCATCCAACGATTAGAATTATAAGGTTGGGATTCTATGGGAACAACTTTGGCATCAGAAGAAGAGGAAATATCCTCCTTGCCAATAGTTGTGATCTTATTTTTCAAATCGCTAGAAGGTGTTATATTTTGAGAAGATAGCTGAATGAAGGTTGCCTCAATCTTCTCTACTTCTTGTTGAAGTTCAGGATATTTTTCTACTATAGCACATACCTCTGCCATTTCCTTTTCAGGAAGTGCACCACAAACATAAAGTTCTAAGATGCCAGATGATATGTATTTTTGTATATCCATATTTAGTTTAAGGCAGCATTTTTTTTCGCAAAATCATCAACGCTGCCCTTACTCTAGTTTTGACAGTACCCAAAGGCAGGTCAAGTTGTTTGGCTGTTTCTGAATGAGAAAAACCTTGAAAATATATAAGTTCTACGATTTTTTGTTGATCTTGGTCTAGATATTGAACAAAGTCTTTCAACCCAATTTGGTCTATCGGCAGATTGTCTTCTAACTTATTGACCAAGTTATTGTCTATAGGTTCATTTTTGGAACGTTGTTTATAAAGTTTGGAACGAGTCTGGTCAATTGCATTATTGCGAGCAATATTGAGCATCCAAGTAAATAAACGTCCTTTTTGGGGGTTATAATCTTTGGCATTTTTCCATATCTTCAAAAAACTACTTTGCAAAATATCTTCTGCAATTTGTTGGTCTTTCACAATATTATATATCACACCTAGTAAGGCTGTGCCATATTTTTCATATAGCAAAGCCAATACCTTTTGATCTTTTTGTTGTAAAAGATCAATAAGATACTTTTCAGTAATATTATTGTTGGAAAAACTCAAAGGGAATTTAATATTTTTTAGACAAGAGTGAGAATAAAATGAAATGTTTTCAACTCCAATATATCAGACTAAGTTAAATCAAAAAAATTGATTATCATATTTTTTATGTTTAATTTGTGTAATTGTTATATTTAAGTGTTTGTTTTTGTATGATTTATAGTTTGTTTTTTTTTAGAGTACTCAAAATGAAAGATTTTTTTTGAAATTTAATAAATCCAATTGATAGCTCTTTTACGTATATATAAAAAAGAGACTTCAAACAAAAAAACCACAAAAGAAACAAGCGTCTCTCTTGTGGTTTAAAAAAAATCGTATAATTTTAAATTCTTACGAAGCCACTCTTAATTTATTCAACTTCGATTTAGTCAATTTATCGTGAGCATATTCTTTTGTGACCACAAACTCCGTTACATTCTCTTCACTCGGCAACTCAAACATCGCATCCGTCAAAATCGCTTCACAAATAGACCTCAACCCTCTTGCACCCAACTGAAACTCTACTGCTTGTTCTACAATAAAATCTAAAGCCTCTTCTTCAAAAGTTAGCTTAATATTTTCAATATCAAAAAGTTTATGATACTGTTTTACCAGCGCATTCTTAGGTTGTGTCAAAATGGCTTTTAAGGCAATACCATCCAACGGACGTAAGTAAGTCAAAACAGGAATACGACCAATCAATTCTGGAATCAAACCAAAAGACTTTAAATCACGAGGGCTGATGTATTGCAACAATTCCTCTTTATCAACTTCCTCCTCTTTTTGTCCACTAAATCCGATCATATTGGTATTTAGACGACCACCGATTCGACGTTCTATACCATCAAATGCGCCCCCACAAATAAATAAGATATTGCTCGTATTGATTTTCACCAACTTTTGTTCAGGATGCTTACGGCCTCCTTGTGGTGGAACCATCACTTCTGTACCTTCCAACAATTTCAACAAAGCCTGTTGGACACCTTCACCAGACACATCACGAGTAATCGAGGGATTGTCGCCTTTTCGAGCAATTTTATCAATCTCATCAATATAAATAATACCCTTTTCAGCAGCATTTACATCATAGTTGCATACTTGCAATAAACGAGACAAAATACTTTCAACATCTTCCCCTACATATCCTGCTTCTGTAAAAACGGTTGCATCTACAATGGTAAATGGCACATTCAAAAATCGTGCAATCGTTTTAGCCAAAAGTGTTTTTCCTGTACCTGTACGACCCACCAATAAGATATTAGATTTTTCGATTTCCACTGAATTGTCCATATCCTGATTCAATCGTTTGTAATGGTTATAAACCGCTACGGAGATCACCTTTTTTGCTTCATTTTGTCCAATAACATACTGATCCAAAAACTCCTTGATAGATTTGGGTTTCAACATCTTAGGCATCGCAAAATTATAATTATCAGACTGTTGATTGAGTTCTTCATCCATAATTTGTTGTGCCTGAGCCACACAATTCTCGCATATATGTCCATCCAATCCCGCTATCAAAATCAATGTTTCATCCTTCCCTCGTCCACAAAAAGAACAATATTGTTGTTTGTATCGTTTACTCATTATTTTACGTTTAATTCAATTACAAATTTACAAAACGAATAAATGTATATAATAGAATCGCTCTAAAACCTTTATATTTAGCTAATTAAATGACACACCTGCAAAAAAATAAGACTTTCCAATTGAGATATTTTGGAAAGTCTTAATGTATCTTTTTGGAGATGTATTAGTAGAGAACAGATATTCTTTCATCGTCATGGGTCTCCCCGCTATCCGTTCTTATCACCAAGCTACCCGAACCCTTTTAGCCAACGCAGTTTAGTGATACCACTACTATCGGGTCTAGTTGGTGGAGGACACAACGTTGATCTTTAAAGGGACGGACTGTTCATATTTTACATGTTGGGACGAATGTGGCGTAAGGAGACGCTGATATTTTGTTATCGAAAGATCTCTTACATGGTCAAAAAACCACACATGCACCGAAACGTCCCCTTACGTCCCTTTTTAAAACGTCCCATCGTCCCCAAATTCAAAATATTTGTAACCCCAAGAGTCACTTTTTCGTATGCGACTATCGACTATCGACTATCGACTATCGACTATCGACT
>JAHDBB010000204.1 GCA_020630635.1 Chitinophagales bacterium | reverse complement strand
CACGATGAAAGAGGAACCCTTCTCTCCTAGCCTAAAAAAGGAATAGGATTATCAGGATTTTTGAGATTAAATAGGATTTCAATTATGGAACAAAAACGTCCCATCTTCCCAAAAGCACGAACAGAACCACAACTCTGGACCATCGACTATGGACTTCAGAAACCTACCGCATCAACACCACTTTCTCCAACTGACTTGCACCATCATTCACCACTTGCACCATATAACAACCATTCGGCAAAAACTCGCCTTTTTCATTGAGACCATCCCAAGTCATATTGTGCGTTCCAGCAGATAAAGATGGAGTTTCCCAAGTTTTAACCTGCTCACCTTTGGCATTAAAAATGGAAATATTAACCGTACTACTTTCTTCCAAAATCAATTGGAAAGTCGCTTGATCTGTAATCGGATTGGGTTGAATCGAAATACTGAAATTACTTTTCAAAACGGATGGTGTATAAATGCTAAAATCTAACAAGTCATTTTCAGGAGTGGGCAAAGGTTCAGAGGTATAAATGTGAAACTCACCTTGTTTTAAAGTAAGATTGGCATTGGTATTGCTGACCTCCATACTTTCGCCCGAAAAATAATCGAACCAAGTCCCTGTACTCGCAAAATTGGGATCAATGGTCTGTGGCGAAACATCAAAATTACCAACAACCGTGACATTCATATCTGGATGGTATAAATTGATGCGCTTCACCTTATTGGTTACATCTAAGTCAAAATTACTGGTTCTAAATGCATCGTAATTGGTCTTGAGATGAATCAAGTTTTTGAAGACATCATGAACTCGTTTACGGGCTGGCTCTTCTAAATAATCCCAACGCACAGGCTTTTCATCCGTTCGACAACTCTCATTGACTGTTCCATTCGGACAAGCATTAATAGAGTAATCATAACCCAATTCTTCAAATTCCCAAAGCATCTTGGGTCCAGGAATTGTAAAGAAAAAAGCGGCGGCTAACTTCGCTCGTTCTAAGGCAACCTCCAAATCTTGGACATCATACAAACCATTGGCATTTCCAAAAGATAGATTTTTATAAAGCATTCGTTCCTCATCATGACTTTCCATATAAGTAATCAAGTTCGGTTCATTGTAGCCTCGTGTTTGATAAGAAGCCCAATTAAAACTGGAACTATAACCCATTGAAGCCTCTAAATATTCGTGATTCAAATTACCCCAAATCATCATACCATAATTGGCTAAATCAACCTCTTCGCTATTGTCCGAAAAGTGTTCTAAGATAACATATAACCCTTCTGATTCTGCTTGCATAAAGTCGTATAAGTCTTTCCACAATTGCACTCTTTCCGCATCATATTGTCCCCACGCTCCAACATTGCCCAACGTATTATTTTGGGTAAACCCTTTGGAAAGATCAAAGCGAAAACCATCTATATTAAATTCATTGATCCAATGTGTCAAAACTCTTTCGACAAACGCTTCCGTTGCTGGACTATCGTGATTCATATCGTAGCCTACATTAAAATCGTGTGTGGCTACGGGATTAAACCAAGGATTTTCGGTCAATGGATACATTTGTACCAACGGACTTTGACCAAATTGATGATTGAGTACAACATCTAAAATCACCGCCATTCCTCTTCCATGACAAGCATCCACCAATTCTTTGAACTTATTTTTTGTCCCATAATATTTATCGACTGCCAACATAAAAGATGGATTGTACCCCCAACTATTGTTATTTTCAAACTCCATAATCGGCATCAACTCAATAGCGTTTATACCCAAATTTTGTAAGTAGTCTAAAGTATCAATCAAGTTTTGAAAAGTGCGTTCATCGTCTTCAAAATAGTCTCGAATCAACAATTCATAAATCACCAAATCTGTTTTGGCTGGACGTTCAAAAGTAGCATCATTTACCCAAGTGTAGTCCTCTTGTGCGGTCTGTAAAACAGAGACAATTCCCACTCCTTGACCTGTTGGATAGTCAATCAAGTTGGGATAGGTATCATCTGGAATATCGTTGTCTCGCCAAGGGTCCAAGATTTTTTCGGCATAAGGATCAGCCAATTGTAAGTTTCCATCTATCAAATATTGATAAGCATATTCTTGTTGGGGAGTCAGTCCATCTATTTCTAACCAATAACGCAAACCGTCTGGTGTTCTTTTCATATACGTAGCAGGATCAAACGCCCAATTATTAAAATCCCCCAAGACATAAACGAAGTCTTTATCAGGAGCATATAAACTTAAAAGGACCGTTTCATCATCTAGATAGTTGATTCCATCTTTCATTCCTTCAGGTAAATCTTCCACAACCACCGCCCCTTGTCCAACGACTGTAAACACGTCTTCGACAATAGTTCCTCCTTCACTTGCCTCCACTTTGACCTCATACACTTCATTTCCAACAATCGGTAAAATATAATTTAAAACAGTTCCAAAACTTTCTGTTACGAATGCATCATTAACCAATAAAATCAATTGAGCATCTTGTGTTGCAAGAGCTTCAATCGCCAAACTCTCACCTTCTGGTACAACAATAGAACCCTCTAACCCACCTGTAAACGCAACTTGTAAACCTCCTAAATATAAGTCCAAGAAAATATCCGATCCGCCTACATCTTTACCTTCCAAACTATTGTCTTCACTTCTAAAGACAAAGGCTAATTGCAAAACTTCTTCTCCAGATTCGACACCATAGTAATCATCAATAGATGGTTCGATGGTTAAGCGATAGAGATCATCGGCTATTTTAGTCAATTTAGTTTCTGGTGTATTTTCTCCCCAAGCTGTTTTTACATACTTCCAATCAGACGAGCCACTACTGGCATCGGTGATGACACCTGTATGAGCATACACATCCCCTGTATAACCAGCCAAACCACCTGTTCCTTGAGTCGCATCAAAGTAAATATCTACCGCATCAGTTGCTTCAAAAAAGATGGGATCCGCATAAACGACTTGTGCCGATATTGTTTGACCAAAAACAAAAAAGGAGCTGAATAAAATAAACAAATATCTCATAATATCTTAGATTTGTACTAAAGATAAATATACGAAAGAAACTATTTATAATTGAATGATTGAGGTAAAAATTCTTGGCTTTAGTTATTTTTCTAAAAACAAAAAACCCCAACTCCTATCAAGAAGTTGAGGTTTCATGTATATTCTTTTTGTTATAATCAACGGTTAGCAATTAACGAACTATCAACAATTGCTTTGCAACTGCGCCTTTAGCCGTTTCCAATACATAAAAATACTGACCAGTTGATACAGCAGCACCTCTCTCATCTGTACCATCCCAAACAATACTATGTGTACCTGCTGTATGATACTCATTAGACAATACTTTGATTACTTGTCCGAGAGCATTATACACAACCAAATTAACTGTTTCGTGGTCTGTAGTATAAGTGATTTTAGTGAAGTCATTAAAAGGATTTGGAGCAGCTTGTAAGAAAGACTCCCCCCCTTTGATGTCATCCACACTCAATACACCTTCTGCCCATTCAACACTCACACCAGCAAAAGCCACATCATCTGTGTTTTGTGCTTCTGGAGTATCTGTAGTAATATTACGAATAAAGATGTCTGAACCCAAATCACTTTTTCCTTCCAAACAAGACTCGTCACCACAATCATCTGGATTATCAGGATCTCCACAAGGACCTCCACTTCTAAAAACCAAACCAATGTCAGACCATTCTTCAATATTATAATAGTCCACAGAGATCACAATTTCCCACATCGTATCCTCGCCATCCACTTTCGTCATTTCTCCTACTCCATTATCACATCCCCAGTTTTGATCGGTTGGAAAACTCGCCCAAGGTCCTGCACCAGAATGCATATAAACCTTTTCAGGATTTAGGGCAGCCATACCGCCTTCTGTTAAAGCACCTTTTTCACCACCCATTCCTTGAGTAGCATCATAAGTAATTTTTAAATGCGTTCCCTGTCCATAAGCTGTACTAGCCATCACAAGAAGTCCTAAAAAAAACACGCTTTGTAGTAATTTTTTCATACTGTACATTTTAATATTAAAAAAAGTGAATTATACTTTTATAAAAACATTTGTTTTTGTGCTATTGTTTGAGTTTTCACACTTATTTAACCAAAAATAGACGACAAATTTGGCAAAAAAGCCCCATTTAGCATACTATTTTATCATTTTTTTACGTTTAGGCGTACTTACCCATGTAGATACACGCAAAAAATTCGTTAAGAGTTGCCTATAATATAAAAATTATTTACTTTCTAATAAAAAGAACATTTAAAAAATAGATTCAATTTTACGCTCAATACAAAAATAAATTCCTACTTTTAGTCATCTTTTTGTTTTTAGGAGCGAAAGGCAAAGTACGCTGTCGTTCTAGAAAGTCCCGCTATCCGTTCTCATTCGTGTTGCCTTGTTTTAGGCAGCCAACGCTGCTACACGAATACCACTACTATCGGGGCTAGATCGTCACGTTCTCAACCTATAGTAACTATACTTGTCACTCGTCACCAGTCACCAGTCACTTGTCACCAGTCACTCGTCACCAGTCACTTATCACTCCTATCATTCATCAACCAAACCCCTTTCAATTATGGGCGATTTTAATGTAAACCTACCCAAAACTCAAAAGGACATCCAACAGTTTGTCCAAAACATCATTACGGACACCAGAGCTTTAGAAAGAATGCTATACGAAGAAGTGTTTGAAACCGACACCATTCGCATCGGAGCCGAACAAGAATTTAATCTCATTGACCAGCACTTCAAACCTGCCCCTATTAACTTAGAGGTACTCAAAGCGGCCAACAATGAGGCTTATACGACCGAGTTAGCCCGTTTCAATATGGAGTGCAATGTCCCTCCCCTAGAGTTCAAAGGCAAGTGTTTGAGTAAAATGGAAAACTCCATCAGTACTTTATTAAATAAAGTCCGTAAAGTCGCTCAAGAATTTGATGTAGATATTATTTTAATGGGGATTTTACCGACTATCCGAAAGTCGGATTTAGAAATGAAAAACCTCACTCCTTACGATAGATATAAAGCCTTGATGCAAGCAATTTTAAGGTTGAGAGGAGAAGACAGTATGCCACTTCGTATCACAGGTATTGACGAACTTAAAACCAAACACAATTCTCCCTTATTAGAGGCTTGTAACACAGGATTTCAAGTTCACTTACAAGTAACTCCTGACGACTTTACCCAAAAATACAATATCGCTCAAGCCATTGCGGGACCTGCTCTTTCACCAGCAACGAACTCGCCCATGCTTTTTGGCAAAAGACTTTGGAAAGAAACCCGTATCGCCCTTTTCCAACAATCCATTGATACAAGAGCGACTCGTTTTCATCTTCGAGATCAAAGCCCCAGAGTGATGTTTGGCAACCAATGGGTCAAAAAATCTATCATTGAGTTGTATCAAGAAGATATGGTTCGCTTTAGAGTCATGTTGAGTTCCAATGCCAATGAAGATTCTTTGCAAATCCTACAAGATGGAAAAATTCCTGACCTCAAAGCATTGTTGGTGCATAACTCTACGGTTTATCGTTGGAATCGTCCTTGTTATGGCAATGCTGGCGGAATCCCTCATCTTCGTATCGAAAATCGAGTCCTGCCAGCAGGTCCCAGTGTCTTAGATGAAATGTCGAATGCTGCCTTATGGCTCGGCTTACTCAATGGATTAGGTGATCACTATCCTGATATTACCAAAGTACTAGACTTTGATGATGCCAAAGCCAATTTTAGAAAAGTCTGTCGTCATGGCATGGATGTCACATTCTCTTGGATCAATGGCAAAAAAATATCTGCCAGAGATTTACTGTCTAAAGAATTGATTCCGATTGCAGCAGAAGGATTGAAAAAAAATAAGGTGGCGCAAGAAGATATTGACCGTTATATGGGGACTTTACAGGAAAGAGTCAAAACAAGGAAAACAGGCGCACAATGGATGTTGGATTCTTATTCAAAACTAACCAAAGAAGCTACAAAAGAACAAGCTCTCTTATCGATCACTGCTTGTACCGTCAAAAATCAACAAATGGGAAAACCAATTCATGAATGGGATTTGGCTTCATTAGATGAATTAGAAGGCTCTGAAATTAGCTCGTTGCCTGTCGAAGCCTTTATGCATACAGATGTTTTTTCTTTACACAAGGAAGATATTTTGGACTTGGCGGCAGAAATGATGAATACGCAACGTATTCGATATTTGCCTGTGGAAGATAAAGAAGGGCGTTTGATTGGTCTATTGACTTCTAGTCAGTTGTTGAAGTATTATGGGAAAAATCATCTGTGGGACCCCAAACAAGAACTTTTGGTCAAAGACTTAATGATCGAAACACCTTATACGATCGAGCCGCATGAGACAGTGATGAAGGCTTTGGAGTTGATGCAGGAAAAAAAGGTTGGGTGTTTGCCTGTGGTACAAGAAGGTAATCTGTTGGCTGGAATTGTGATGGAACAGGACTTTTTGAAATTGACTCGTTGGTTGATTAATAGTATCCAAGCGAAAACGGAAAAGCCTAAGAAAGAGATGAAAAAAAGTGTGAAACGAGTTAAGAACGGAAAATAGGAAAGAAAATGGAGTAAGGAAGTAGCAAGAGACAGGTTTAAAAGGCAGAGACAATATTTATTAAATTAAATTATCTCTTGCCCTTCCTCTCCTTTTTTATTTTTTTATGAAAGAGTGTTTTCTGGTCATCATTCATCCACTCTCTTGAATTTTGTGATTTTGAAATGGTTCAGTTACTATACATTGTGTCCTCAACGAACTAGCCCTGATAGTAGTGGTATTCGTGTGGAAGCGTAGGCTGCCTAAAACTTGGCTACACGAATAAGAACGGATAGCAGGACTTTCTATAACGACGAAGCCAAAAAAGTTCGCTCCTAAAAAAAATCAAGAACTGAACAGTCTTATTGACTATGGACTGCCCAACTATTGACTTCAAAGAAACTAAACTATTCTACTTCAAAGCACAATTCTTGGATTTTACCTTCTTTTAGTACATAATAAGTCCGCATTTCAGCATTATCTGTTTGGTAAGCACCAACAGCAAAGACATTGCCATCTTTGGATTGACCATTATGTTTGTGACTAAACTTTTGGGGGGGATTGATGGTAAAGAAGTCTTTTAGCGCACTCAAAGCTGTATTTTTATCTGCTTGGACCTCTTCATCTAAAATGTTCAATAATACTTGCTCTCCTAAGTAACTATCAAAACCTGCTGCATCGCCTTTTTCCAATAGGGTGGAAATAGCACCCATGGCATCTGTTTGTGCATTGACATAAAGTGGAAGGCTCAATAAAACAAACAAGGCTATTTTACCAATAATTTTCTTCATAAGCTAATAATATGTATGCCCATAAGACTTGGCGTTTTTACAATAGATTAATAAAAAAGCATGTATTTTTGTGCTGCTTTTAACTTATTTTTCCTGATAGTGAGCGTATTATTAAGCCATTTCGCAAGGAAAATTAAACGAAATTTCTATATAATACAAATAATTTGCCCTTTATGAGCCAATATATCAATGAAAAAGTGTTGCTTTTGATCCTAGATGGCTGGGGAATTGGAAAGGTTCCAGCAGCAGATGCTATTGCCAACGCAAAAACCCCTTTTATGGATAGTTTGTTTGCCAATTATCCTCATACCACCTTAGTTACCTTTGGAAATCCTGTGGGTTTACCTGATGGACAAATGGGCAATTCAGAGGTCGGACATCTTAATATAGGAGCGGGAAGAGTGGTTTTTCAAGACCTTTTGAAGATTGATAATGCCGTCAAAGATGGAACTTTGAAAACCAATCAAGTTTTGTTGGAAAGTATCGCTTATGCTAAAGAAAATGGAAGAAATGTCCATCTTTTAGGTCTTCTTTCAGATGGAGGCGTTCACTCTCATATCAATCATTTGAAGGCTCTTTGTGATATTTTAGAAGAAAATGAGGTTCCAAGTTACATTCATGCTTTTACAGACGGGCGAGATACCGATCCTAAAGGTGGAATCGACTATTTGAAAGACTTATCACAATATATCGAATCTCAAAAAAATATTGATTTGGCTTCTGTTTGTGGCAGGTATTATGCGATGGATAGAGATCAACGTTGGGAACGCACTCAATTGGCTTATGATTTATTGGTACATGGAAAGGGCGAAAAAAGTAACAACTTATTGTCTTCTTTGGAGGTTTCTTATGATGTAGGTGTAACGGATGAATTTGTTAAGCCTATTGTTAAGGTTGATGAAAAGGGAAATCCTATTGCTCCCATTCAGGAAGGCGATGTTGTGCTTTGTTTTAACTTTAGAACGGATAGATGTCGTCAAATTACAAGGGCTTTACATCAAGAAGATTTTGAGGAGTTTGGTATGAAAAAGCTGGACTTACATTATGTCACGATGACGGAATATGATTCCAACTTTGAAAATGTCCATATTTTATTTGAAGATAAAAACTTGGTGAATACTTTGGGGGCTATCTTAGAGGACAATGGTAAGACACAATTGCGAGCTGCCGAAACGGAAAAATATCCTCATGTTACTTTCTTTTTTTCTGGTGGACGAGAAACGCCTTATAAGGGAGAAGAACGTATCTTAGTTCCTTCTCCTAAAGTGGCAACTTATGATCTTCAACCTGAAATGAGTGCCAAATCATTGAGTGAACGAACAACCGAATTTATTAAAAACCATCAACCTCGTTTTGTTGTCTTAAATTTTGCCAATCCTGATATGGTGGGACATACAGGTGTATTTGATGCGGTGGTCAAGGCAGTAGAAACAACGGATGATTGTGCAAAACACTTGGTGGAAGCAGCTTTGGATAAGGATTATTCTATTTTTGTAATGGCAGATCATGGAAATGCGGACTTTATGATTAATGCGGATGGAACTCCTAATACGGCACATACGAAAAATTTGGTTCCACTTATTTTTGTGGATAAACAGTTTCGACCGTCTTTGAAAGAGGGTAAGTTGGGGGATTTGGCTCCGAGTATTTTGACTTTGATGGGTTTGGATATTCCAGGTGAGATGGATGGGGCGGTTTTGTTTGGGAGAACAACATAAGGTTTGCTTACCAACGTGAATTGGGGATTAAAACAGTATTTTTCGTGAAGTACTTTACAAACCATTCTTTGTGTGTTTTGACTGTTCATTTCCTTGTCTTCGCCAGACGGGCCTTCATTTTTCAATCGATAAAAACGAAGCAAAAATCTCGCTAAACTTATGGTTCTTCCCGCAAAGCCAACGCCCCGCCACCCCCAAGTTTAGCATGCCAACGCTTCTTTTTCGGTTCTGATTTGATTGTGGAATTCAATAACCTATAAATCAATCATTTAGAGTTTTGCTAATCCAAAATTCACGTTTACCACATAAGTTATATAAGATACAAAAGATAGTATATGCACCAAGCATTTAGATTTTCAATTTCTTTTTTATTGGTCTGTTTGATGGCATGCCAAGCTCCTATCCAACAGGAACAGAGTAAGGAGAAGGTGTTTTTTGACCTCAAGCAATATTTTAATAAGACTATTGAAAACTTAGAACAATCTTCTTCTGTTTTGGATAAGACAGTCAAAATTGGTACTCAAACAGAGACCAAAATCCTCCAAGAAGTCGATTGGGCGCAAGAATTGCAGGTGTTTGTGGATGCGGATATTAATAAGACGGCTTGGATGGATAAATATGATAAGGATACCGTTGGTCAACGAATTTCTTATATTGCCAATGATCCGTCTTTGAAAACGCAAAAGGTCATCTTGGATTTTCTAAATGTTGGTTATATGGCTGAAAATCTGGATAAGGTGACTATCGAAAATCAAACGAATAATGTTTTGTATCAATCGCAGGAGACTTTGACTTATTTGTCTCTACAAAATCAATGGGTCATTAGACGAACTCAAAAGGTGGCGACAGGTAATGCGGAGATTATTGAGATAGAGGGGAAGGTGAATAAATAACGTGAATTGGAGATTAAAATGGTATTTTCTGTGAGGTGTTTTGTAAACCCTGCTCTGTGTGTTTTG
>JAHDBB010000203.1 GCA_020630635.1 Chitinophagales bacterium | reverse complement strand
CTAAAAGAACAGCAACTCGTACTCGTAAAGCAGCAAAAGCAACCAAGTAAGTAAGTTTTATCTTTACAGATAACTTTGAAAAAGAAAGCCAAGTCTCACTACGAGATTTGGCTTTTTGTATCTCTAAAACCTGATACAAACCAGATGTCACCAGTCACTAGTCACCCGTTACACCGATTAACATCCCATAGGAATCTCCAACACCACATATTTAGTGATCGCTTGTTGATTCTTATCCCATAAAATGAGCTTAAAATACAAACGACTAATCCCAACCGCACAAGGATAATGATTGGGACTTTGACATTTTTCTGCCAGTTTGATCCATCGCTCTTCGTCTGTTACAGAACGCACCGCTTCCACAATTTCATGAGGCATCACAAAAGGAAATTTGCCCCAATCAGGAGCCTCAATAATGGAGGATTTGGCTTGATTATCTTGAATATCCAAAGGCAACCAGTCACTATGGTGATGTTTCCAATCAATCAAATCAAGATGAGGACCTTCGTTCATAACAGTGATACTGGTTTCATAACTTTGAAATAACTCAATATGAGCAACAGAATTTTTAGGTGCAAAACTAAACTCAATGCCTTGTATATTGTTATCTAGACCCAATTCGAGGTACACTGTATCTTGTTTTTGGATTTCCTTCAAGTCAGTAGAGGCATTCCATACTTCGCCACAATCAAAAGTGATGGTACAAGTTTCAAAGGGTATAGTAACAACTTGATTACTTGCTAATTGAGCTAAAATAGGAAAATGGGATAAAAATAATCCCACCATTAAAAATGAACCATAAATGATTTGCTTTGTCATATTATTAGCGATTTTAAGCCATTCATTTTAAAATGTCTTGCTTTAGAAATATTATTAAAAAACATCTGGTGAAATTTGTTAATGTAGTATAAATTTAGTGTATAAAAATCTGTCAAACAATATTTTAAGTTTTTTGTTTCATGATAAGATACAGCTCACTTTAGGGACAATTAGCGAAGAAGAGTTTTCACTTTTAACAGTTTTTATGAACAATATTATTGTGAATCTGCGTTTTAATTGATACTTTTAGCCCCTATTTTCAATTCTAAATCTACATTAGCATAACACTAATAAGG
The DNA here is from genome assembly GCA_020630635.1 of Chitinophagales bacterium. Classification (GTDB taxonomy): domain Bacteria; phylum Bacteroidota; class Bacteroidia; order Chitinophagales; family UBA2359; genus JAHDBB01. The sequence goes on along the minus strand of JAHDBB010000203.1, from coordinate 8,905 downwards.
GTGTAAATAAGGATAAAGTGAAAATGAAATAAGCTGTTTTTACATCATTCATATTACTATTTTGTAATAAAACCCCGAATTAAACGTAGCTCAAAAAATATGCGTTATAAAATTCATAAAGAAGGATACAATGTACTCTTTCTTACCATTATATTTCTACTGACTGTCAACTACTTAGCACACTTAATATACCCAGATTTATCCAATTATCTTCTTTTTATAAAAGGATTATCTGCTGTTTTTTTTCTCTTTGTATTGGCCTTTTTTAGAATCCCAACTAGAGGCTTTTTTACCAAAGATGATAATGAAGTGCTTGCGCCAGCCGATGGCAAAATTGTAGCGATTGAAGTCGTAGAAGAACCTGAATATTTTAAGGACAAACGGATTCAAGTGTCTATTTTTATGTCACCTGCCAATGTCCATGTCAATCGAGTTCCCATTCCAGGGCGAGTCGAATATACCAAATATCATCCAGGCAATTATTTAGTGGCGTGGCATCCCAAATCTTCCGAAAAGAATGAGCGTTATACGACGGTTATCAAAAATGAAGACAGTGATTTTGAGGTGATGGTGCGACAGATTGCTGGAAAAGTGGCTCGTAAAATTTCCAATTATGTGGACGAAGGACAGACCGTAATGCAAGGAATGGAGTTTGGCTTTATCAAGTTTGGGTCGAGAGTGGATATATTCTTACCATTGGATGCCAAAATCAATGTGGAATTGAAGCAAAAGGTCAAAGGTGGTAGAACGGTTCTGGCAGAATTGGTCGAATCGGATGAAGACAAGTTGAGTTTTGACTCTCTCATCAATTTTATAAAATAAAGTAAAGTCGGATAGTTGTGTACGAAAAGTGCGAACTATCCGATTTTTTTATATTTGCCTTTTTAGGAGCGAAAGTTGGGTACTTCGTCGTAATGGCAAGTCCCGCTATCCGTTCTTATTGCTGCTGCCTAGCTCTACCGCAAGTCTTTTCGACTTGTGGTGCAAAGCCAATGCAGCAATACCACTCCTATCGGGGCTAGATCGTTGAGGACACCACTTCTTAGTTCCATTTTATTCTTCTTCATCCAAAGGTTGGGCGACTTTATCCTTATCTTGACAAAGCTCAATCAAAACCCCATGTGTATCTTTCGGATGTAAAAAACAAATCAGTTTATTATCAGCCCCTTCCTTTGGCTTTTCATTCAATATACGAATGCCTTTCTCTCTCAATTCCTCCATTCGCTGCTCAATATTATCCACTTCAAAGGCTACATGATGTAATCCTTCTCCCCGTTTTTCGATAAACTTATGAATAGGACTGGTATCCTTTGTTGCTTCCAAGAGTTCTATTTTGACATTTCCCCCATCATAAAAAGCCGTTTTGACTCCTTCTGATGCCACTTCTTCCACCTTATAGTACGTTCCACCCAATAAATCTGCAAAAAGTTCATTCGCTTTTTCAATATTTTTAACGGCAATGCCTAAGTGTTCTAATTTTTCAAACATTTTTAATATTTTGATGTTCTTAATTTTACAAAATTACGGAAATATGCGAAAGTATGTATTATATAGTCTTCTAGGTGGGACACTTTTTATGTTATCCTCTTGTGCAGGAACTCGCCCTACTAATTTAGGCATTCAAAATGGACAACTGATTGATTGCCCCAATTCTCCCAATTGTGTGAATACTTTAAGTGATACCAAAAAGGCAAAGATTGAAGCGATAGCCTTTGAAGGAGATTGGCAGTCGGCTAAACAAAAACTGGTGAAGGTAATAGAAGATTATCCTCGAACAACGATTGTGAAAGATGACGGAAAGTATCTTTATGTCGAATTTAAAACAGGGATGGGAGGTTTTGTGGATGATGTAGAGTTTATCTTGGATGACCAAGCAAAGCAGATTCATTTTCGTTCTGCTTCTCGTTTAGGATATTCTGATGTAGGAGCCAATCGTAGGCGAATGGAGAAGGTTAGAAAGTTATTTGTAGGTAAGTGAGCAATGTTGTAGTATCGCTAAAATACTGGTCGTAAGGAGTTCTGTCCTCAACGAACTAGCCCCGATAGTAGTGGTATTCGTGTAGAAGCGTTGGCTTCGCAAAACTTGGCGACACGAATAAGAACGGATAGCGGGACTTTCCATTACGACAAAGCAAAACCCCTTCGCTCCAAAAAATAAAAAAACCGCTACAAGCATTAGAGCTTATAGCGGTTAAAATCATATTATTTCTAAAAGAAAATTATTCTCCACAGTTACGACAGTCAATGATTTCATTTACTGTAAAGGTAGAACAAGTTCCATTGGCTGTAAATGTACCACCAGCATCAGTGATTTCTACGTAGTAAGTACCGATCTCAGTAGGAGAGAAGTAAGGACTACCAGCAACAGTTACACTTTCACCCGTATCTTGATTGGTCCAAGTGTAAATGTAATCTTCGTTGAAGCACTTCACAAATAAAGCGTTTCCATCACAAACACGTTCTACAGTCAAACAATCTCCAGTTGTCAATATACAAGCATCTGTGATAGTTAAAGTGTAGTCTCCTGTATTCGTTCCAAACCCACTTACATAAATGTAGTAATCTTCACCATCATTGGTTGGGAAGCCTATTTCTGACTGAGGGCTACAAACGCCAAAGGCATCGTCATTACCATCTACACAAGTCAAAGTACTCGCATCAGAACAATCTCCTGTAAATACGTGGATTTTGGTATCATAAGCAGAACCACATAAAGAAGCCACATAATCTAAGCCATTACCTGTAACTGTGTACCAATTACCTTGAGCAGATAAAGAAGTTCCACAAGTAGGAAGGTTAGAAGCAATAGCATCAAATGTACTACAATCTGTATTACCTGAAACAGGAGTATCTAATGTTACATTAACAGCATTAGAACAGAAATCATTTACAGGAAGTAATGCACCCATACAGCTTCCATCATCACACAATGCAGCCGCATCATAGTTGTCAGCACAAGGATTGGTACAACCCGTTGGAGGAGGAGGACAAGTTTGACAACTTACAAAGCTCTCACGACAAGCACTCTCTGTACCACAAGCCATATCATTGAGGTTGATTTGCATAAATAAAGTACCAGAAGCAGGGGCTACAACACAAACACTACCATCAGCAGGACCGTCTGCTAAAGGTGCGCCCGCTACATCATCATACATTGTAACATAATCATTGACTCCTTCATTTGTAGAGAAGCAGTAAGTTTCACCTGGTGTAAGATTATCAATTGTTGCATATTCGCCTGCATAATTACAAGTATTAATAGATTCCAAAATAGGAGTACCACCACATCCGCTAAATACAGGAGGATTACTTTCATTTGCAAAAGCAGTACCTGGAGGACAAGCTGTATTGGTTACAACGCAAGTACCATCATCACAAATAGCATTGGGATCAAAGTTATCAGCTACAGGATTGGTACAACCTGGTGCTGGAACAGGACAGCTTGGACAACTTACAAAGCTGTCACGACAAGTGCTTTCTGTACCACAAGCTCCGTCATTAAGGTTGATTTGCATATACAATGTACCAGAAGCAGGAGCTACTACACAAATACTACCATCTGCAGGACCATCTGCTAAAGCAGTACCTGCTAAGTCATCATAAATAGAAACATAGTCACCTGTACCATTTTCAGTAGAGAAACAGTAAGTCTCACCTGGTACAAGATTATTAATTGTTGCATATTCTTCTGCATAGTTACAACCATTGATGGTTTCTATGAATGGATTGCCATCACAATCTACGCTAAACAATGGAGGATTATTTTCTGTTGCAAAAGGAACATCAGGAGGACAAGCAGTCGAACCACCTGTATTACAATCTACACCAGATTCTTGACGAGTAACGGTGATAGAGTTAGACAGGCTAAAACATCCCATTAAGTCAGCCGCATTGTTACCAACAGCCGCACCCATTAGACCATCTTCAAAAGATAAGTGCCAGATTAAGCAAACACCAGGACCTGCACCATCTAAATCGAAAGGAGGACCAGCAGGTAAGTCTAAAATCATACCAGCAGCATCGGTGATTACCCATTGAGAGTTGGTACCAGTTTCACCAGTCAAAGTAACATTGATCGGATCACCTGTTCCATCACCAGCACAAATAGTAGTTGGATCAGTTGTTGAGATCATACCACCTTCAGGTTGTAAACGAGTAACAGAGATGGAGTTAGACAAACTAAAACAGCCCATTAAGTCAGCCGCATTGTTACCAACAGCCGCACCCATTAGACCATCTTCAAAAGATAAGTGCCAGATTAAGCAAACACCAGGACCTGCACCATCTAAATCAAAAGGAGGACCACCAGCAGGTAAGTCTAAAATCATACCAGCGGCATCGGTGATAACCCATTGAGAGTTGGTACCAGCTTCGCCAGTCAAAGTAACATTGATCGGATCACCCGTTCCATCACCAGCACAAATAGTAGTTGGATCAGTTGTTGCAATAGCTCCACCTTCTGGGAAGATTCCACAGCAATCACAATTAGGAGGAGGGATAATACAACTTCCATCATCTGTTGTAGCTAAAGGATCAAAGTTACACGCTGTCATATCCATACAACCCATACCTGTACAGGCAGTCATAATATTAGATAATCCAGAAAAATCAACTACCAAGCTATCCATACAAACGCCATTGTTTATTCCATCAAAATAGATAGTAATGATACCATCACCTGTTCCACAAGTATCAATATCTAAAGCATCAATGTCTGCTTGAGTAAGATCGAGAGAGGTAATTGCAAATGCATCTACAGAGTTTGTACCCAAAGAACCTGCTGTAGCAGTCAATGTGTACATACTGTCCTCTACATTTCCGAGAGCAGCAATGAAAAGAGAAATAGTGTCTCCACCTGCTGAACAGAAAGGTACAGGCGTTGCAGATGGAGCAGGAACGCCCATTGCATCAAAATCAACCCAAGTAGGGCTTACATCACAGCTTCCTGCACAGAAAGCAGCAATATCGCCACCAATTGGAGTAAAATCAACAATAAGTGTATCTAAGCAAGAAGGATCATCTATACCAGAGAAAAGAATGGTATCCATTCCACCAGCAATATCTGCTTGAGAATATCCAACTACTGCAATAACTAAATCTGGAATAGTAGAACCTGTTAAAATATCTCCTGTTGCAGAAGAAATATTGTATAAGGTATCCCCAGCTGTAGCAGCAACTCCCATAAAAACGCTATCTGCCGTTGCATTACACAAAAATACGGGAGCAGGAGCGCCTGTATTGTCATTTAAATCAACAAATACAGCCGCTGGATCACAAGGTAAGTTGGTACAAAAAGTAGTTACATCGGTAATACCTGTTAAGTCTAATAGTAAGGTATCAGCACAAGTAGGATTTGCTTGATCTGCTAAAATAATCGTATCTACACCACCCGCTGCTGCTGCTAATTCAGTATTAGAATATGCAACTATTCCAGCAGTAGCAGCAGCTAAAGCAGGAGTCAATACATCTCCAAAACTAGCTGTCACATTGGTTGCTAAACCTAAATCAGCAATTCCTACAAAAATAGTATCACTAGTAGCATTACAAAGTAATACAGGTGTTGCAGATATTGCAGGACCATTTAGATCAACCCAATCAGCAGTTGCTAAACATACAAAAGCAGGAGGGCAAGTTACCATATCCGAATTGTTGAATAATAGGATATTGCCATTTGAAATTTGATTAGATGTACAAGTTGGATCTCCGACCACAACAGAATAAGTACCTGCTACAGGAGCCGTGAAACTTACTTGTGCTCCAGCACCACATCCAGAAGCTGTTCCATCGTCAAAAGCCACTAAATTTCCAGCAGGATCATATACAGAGATGCTAACATCCCAAGCAGTAGAGCCACATAAGTCTACCACATAGGTATCACCTGCTACGATACCTGTCACTTGGTAGTTCTCATTAGACCATATTGCATACTCACTTTGAGCAAATGCACTACAATCTGTGGCAGTAGGAGCAGGGGAAGAGAAGTTATATGTCCCTTGTACTGTACCAGGATCACACTGCCCAAAAGTTTGAAAATTGGTTAGGAAAAAAAGGACGAGCGTCCCCAAAAAAAATACAATTTTTTTCATAAGTAAAAATTTTAGGTTTATTAGAATTCTTTGTATTTTATTTTACTTTTTATTGTTTTTGCTTTGGAAAATAATATGAAGATACAAGTTAAATTTTTTTTAACAAAAAAAAAGCTCATTAAATCTATGGGAAACTTTCGGAATATAAAGCTAAAGAGGTGATAGTGATAAGGAAAACGAATGTAAATACTTGAAAAATAGATAGTTAATGGAAGAAAAAGATCGTATTTATGAGAGGTAAGTCTTACGCACAAATGTTGTAAATTATATATGGTTTTTCCTCAAATAAAAGGAGAAAAGATAGAAACAGATATATACTAAAAATCCCATTTCTCTGTATAGAGAAATGGGATTTAAATATCAATATGATTTATTATATCCTATGATTTTTTGTCATCGTCAACTTCTTCAAACTCAACGTCTTCCGCTTCTTCACCACCTGTTTCACCCTCTGCTTCAGCAGTAGATTCATCTGTTTGAGTACCAGCATCAGCCGTTTCATCTGTTGGAGGTGCTTGACCAGCTCCAGCAGCATTGTACATTTCTTCAGTAGCAGCATTCCAAGCATTGGTCAAAGCCTCTAAAGAAGTCTCAATAGCCGCAGCATCTGTTGCAGCATGGGCTTCTTTCAACTTGGCTAAGTTATCTTCGATAGCTTGTTTCTTCTCTGGAGAAATCTTATCACCGAACTCTTTTAACTGTTTTTCAGTCGTGAAGATCATGTTGTCGGCTTTATTGAGTTTTTCCGCTTTTTCTTTCGCTTCTTTATCTGCTGCTTCATTGGCTTTTGCCTCATTTCTCATTTTTTCAACCTCTGCATCAGAAAGACCAGTACTTGCTGTGATACGGATACTTTGTTGTTTACCCGTACCTTGATCTTTTGCACCAACATTTAAAACTCCATTGGCATCAATATCAAAAGTTACTTCGATTTTTGGAACACCTCTTGGGGCTGGTGGAATACCATCTAAGTGGAATTTACCGATAGATTTGTTATGAGCAGCCATAGAACGTTCTCCTTGTAAGATGTGGATTTCAACACTTGGTTGGTTGTCCGCAGCCGTAGAGAAAACTTGTGACTTTTTCGTTGGAATCGTGGTATTTGCTTCAATCAATCGAGTGAATACACCGCCCATTGTTTCGATACCTAATGAAAGAGGTGTAACATCTAATAATAAAACGTCTTTTACATCTCCTGTCAAGACTCCACCTTGAATCGAAGCTCCTACTGCTACCACCTCATCAGGATTTACTCCTTTAGATGGTTTCTTTCCAAAGAATTTTTCAACAACTTCTTGGATTTTAGGGATACGAGTAGAACCTCCTACCAAGATGACTTCATCAATATCATTGGTTGTCATATTGGCATCTTTCAATGCTTTTCTACAAGGCTCTAATGTGCGTTCTACCAATTCATTTGATAATTGCTCAAATTTTGCACGAGTGATTTTCTTGACCAAGTGCTTAGGTGCGCCATCAATTGCCGTGATGTAGGGAAGATTGATTTCTGTTTCTTGTGAACTAGATAACTCGATCTTTGCTTTTTCAGAAGCTTCTTTCAAACGTTGTAAAGCCATTGGATCTTTACGTAAGTCCAATTTTGGATTTTCTTTTAAGAACTCGTCCGCTAAGAAGTCAATCAATACTTGATCAAAATCATCTCCTCCTAAGTGTGTATCTCCGTTGGTTGATTTTACTTCAAAAACGCCATCGCCTAATTCCAAGATAGAAATATCGAAAGTACCTCCTCCTAAGTCAAAAACAGCGATATTCATATCATCTGTCTTCTTGTTAAGACCATAAGCCAAAGAAGCCGCTGTTGGCTCATTGATGATTCTTTTTACTTTCAAGCCTGCGATTTCACCTGCTTCGATAGTTGCCTGACGTTGTGAATCGTTGAAGTAAGCAGGAACTGTAATAACTGCTTCTGTTACCTCATGACCCAAGTACTCTTCAGCCGTTTGTTTCATTTTCTGCAAGACCATTGCAGAGATTTCCTGGGGAGTATATAAGCGTCCATTAATATCAATTCTCACGGTATTGTTGTCGCCTTTTACTACCTTATAAGCCATATTATCCGCCTCATCTGTTACATCCGAGAAACGCATTCCCATGAATCTTTTGATAGAACGAATCGTGTTTACAGGGTTCGTAATGGCTTGACGTTTAGCAGAGTCTCCAACTTTACGTTCGCCATTCTCTAAAAATCCGACAATAGAAGGAGTGGTACGTCTTCCTTCATCATTGGGAATGACCACTGGCTCTTTACCTTCCATTACAGCAACACAAGAATTGGTGGTTCCCAAGTCAATTCCGATTATTTTGCTCATATTTTATGGTTTATGTTATATTAAGTAATTTTTTTGAATTTTGTACACTTATTTTATTAGTCAATCCTTGTGCCAAGTGTTTTTTGGTGGCAGTTTTGGGAAATTTTGTCAATAAAGATGACGCTTTTGTCGGATTTATCTTTTAGGAGTCTGTCAAAAAGGCAGTTTTATTAAGTGACAAGTGGGTTGTGGCTGGTGATTTTTGTTTTTAGGAGCGAAAGTTTGAGTACTTCGTCGTGCAGGGAAGTCCCGCTATTCGTTCTTATCGCCTTTGTAGAGCAAATTCATGAATTTGCTCTACAAAGGCGATACCACTACTATCGGGGCTAGTTGGGGAAGGTCTTAATGTTGGTTAAGCGTCTTTTGTCTCTTAGCCTTCATCCTAAAGAATGAAGTAAAACTATTTCTTCCTTGATTAAGACTTCTTTTCTGGTACTATAGGTTCATTCCCCAACGACCTAGACCTGATGGTAGTGGTATCACCAAAGT
>JAHDBB010000202.1:6096-10048 GCA_020630635.1 Chitinophagales bacterium | reverse complement strand
CCCAAGCCGCAGCAATAAGAACGAATAGCGGGACTTTCCATCACGATGAAAGATGAACCCTTCGCTCCTCTATCACAAAAAGAACCGAAAAATCACTTGTCACCAGTCACTAACCACCAGCCACCAAAGAAAAAAACACCACATTCCTAAAGAAAATCAATCAAAAACCCTATTTTTCCAACACCAAAGCAAACACCCTTCAAGATTTTTATTTAAATAAAGAAATAGATCTATACGAAATGTCCAACAATATACGTAAAATAAACAAACTACTAGTCGCCAATCGAGGGGAAATTGCCATTCGTATCTTGCGAGCATGTACCGAATTAGGTATCGAAACACTAACGATTTATACTTTTGAAGATAGATATTCTTTACATCGTTACAAAGCAGACGAAGCCTATCAAATTGGCAAAGAAGACGACCCACTCAAACCCTATTTGGATATCGAAGCCATTATCAAAGTCGCCAAAGACAATCAGGTAGATGCGATTCATCCAGGATACGGTTTTCTTTCCGAAAATGTAGATTTTGTAAGAGCTTGTCGAGAAGCAGGTATCCTATTTGTTGGACCCGAACCCGAAAGTATGGAGCAGTTAGGGGACAAAGTAAGAGCCAAAAAAGTCGCTGTTGCTGCTGAAGTTCCCATCATTCAAAGCAATAAAGAACCTTTGAAAAGTGCAGAGCAAGCCATCGAAGCAGCCAAAAAAATCGGCTATCCTGTCATTGTCAAAGCGGCATCAGGGGGAGGCGGTAGAGGGATGCGAGTCATCCGAACAGATGAGGACCTTGCCAAAGCTTTTATCGAATCCCGTCGAGAAGCCCTAAACGCATTTGGAGACGACACCATCTTTTTAGAAAAATTCATCGAAAACCCCAAGCACATTGAAGTCCAAATCTTGGGAGACAAACATGGAAGTTTAGTGCATTTATTTGAACGAGATTGTTCTGTACAAAGACGTTTTCAAAAAATTGTAGAAGTCGCTCCTGCGCCCTCTTTACCCCAAGATTGCAAAGACAAACTCTATGAATATGCTTTGCGAATTGCCCGACAAGTCAACTATGTAAATGCAGGGACGGTTGAGTTTTTAGTCGATGAAGATTACAGCATTTACTTTATTGAAGTCAATCCTCGTATCCAAGTTGAACACACGGTTACAGAAGAGGTAACAGGCATCGACATCGTAAGGGCGCAAATTCGAGTAGCAGAAGGGTATCCTCTCAATGGTCCAGAAATCAATATCGAACAAGATCAAGTTACCTGCAATGGTTTTGCCTTGCAATGTAGAGTGACAACTGAAGATCCTAAAAATAATTTTAAGCCCGATTATGGAACCATTATTGCCTATCGAAATGCAGGTGGTTTTGGTATCCGAATTGATGAAGGAAGTTCTTATCCTGGCGTAAAAATATCGCCCTTCTTCGACTCTATGTTGGCAAAAGTAACGGCTTGGGGAAGAACTCTTCCAGGAGCTTGCGATCGTTTAGCCCGTACCTTGATAGAGTACCGTATCAGAGGCGTAAAAACCAACATTGATTTCCTCCAAAATATCATCAAACATGATGCCTTTAGAGAAGGAGAAGCGACTGTTAAATTCATTGAGAAATATCCAGAACTTTTCAAATATCCTGAACGAAAAAATAGGGCAACAAAGCTATTGCGTTATCTTGCCAATGTATCAGTCAATGGAAATGACGATGTCGTCAAAAAAGATGACAATGCCGTATTTAGACCAGCCCAAATTCCCGAATTTGATGATGAAGCCATCCCACAAAAAGGAACAAAAAATCTTTTAGATGAACTCAAACCAGAGGGCTTTATCCAATGGATGAAAGACCAAAACCAAGTATTGATAACTGACACCACCCTTAGAGATGCCCATCAATCCTTGTTAGCTACTAGGGTGAGAACCAGAGATTTATTAGCAGTTGCCAGAAGTTACGCCTTACATCATCCACAGACTTTTTCAATGGAAGTATGGGGCGGAGCGACCTTTGATGTAGCAATGCGTTTTTTAAAAGAATCCCCTTGGGAGCGTCTAAGAGCCTTACGAAAAGCCATCCCCAACATCTTGTTACAAATGCTTTTAAGAGGTTCCAATGGAGTCGGTTATACAGCTTATCCCGATAATTTAGTGGAGGCATTTGTCGAAAAATCTTGGGAAAATGGAATAGATGTTTTTCGTATTTTCGATTCACTCAATTGGATTGAAAATATGAAGGTGAGTATCAATGCTGTCCGAGAAAGAACGGGCGGATTAGCAGAAGCATGTCTATCCTATACAGGCGATATTTCCAATGCTGCCAAAGAGAAATACACCCTTCAATATTACAAGGATTTAGCCAAACAATTAGAGGACGCAGGCGCACATCTCATTGCCATCAAAGATATGGCTGGATTGCTCAAACCCTATGCTGCTGAAGTCTTGGTCGGAGAACTAAAAAATACGGTGGATGTTCCGATACATTTACACACCCATGATACTTCTGCCGCACAATTAGCGACCTATATGAAAGCCATCGAAGCAGGTGTCGATGTAGTGGATGTTGCTTTGGCTTCTATGTCAGGTTTCACCTCCCAACCCAACTTTAACACCTTGATGCAGATTTTACAATTTAGCAAAAGAGACCCTAAATTTGATGTGAAATCCCTCAACGATTTTTCCAATTATTGGGAAGTGGTGCGAAAGTGGTACTATCCTTACGAAGCAGGTTTGATGTCGGGAACAGCCGATGTCTATGACCACGAAATTCCAGGCGGTCAATACTCCAACCTCAATCGTCAAGCAGGTGCATTGGGTTTAGAAGGACGCATGACAGAAATTGCCAAAATCTATTCGGATGTCAATGAATTGTTAGGTGATTTAATCAAGGTGACACCTTCTTCCAAAGTCGTTGGAGATTTAGCCTTATATATGGTGACAAATGATTTGACCAAAGAAGATATTTTAGCGAGAGGAGAAGATATGGATTTTCCAAAATCGACAGTTGCCTTTTTCAGAGGCGAGTTAGGGCAGCCTTATGGCGGTTTCCCCCAAGAACTACAAAAGATGGTTTTGAAAGGTGAGAAGCCTTTTTCAGTTCGTGCCAATGCTCATTTGGAACCCGTCAATTTTGAGACCGAATACGAAAAGTTTAAAAAAGATTTTGAAGATAGACCGAGTGAAGAAGACTTTATCGCCTACAAGTTTTACCCCAAAGTTTTCAAAGACTACTACGATCATTTCCAAGAATACGGCAATACTTCCGTCATTCCGACTTGGCAATTTTTATATGGGATGAAGGAAGGCGAAGAGGTGATTTTCCAAATGGATTCGGGTAAAAATATTTTGATCAAGCTACTTTTTACCACAGAACCAGATGAGGATGGAATGCGAGATGTCGCCTTTAAACTCAATGGAAAAACTCGTATTATTCGGGTCAATGACCAAACCATCGAAGTTGATAAAATCGAACATGCCAAAGCCAATGCTTTCAATCATATCGGCGCACCTCTACAAGGCAAACTTTCTAAAATATTTGTAAAAGTAGGAGACGAGGTTCAAAAAAACACCCCTCTTTTCGTGATCGAAGCCATGAAGATGGAAACAACTGTAACAGCTTCCAAACCTTCTAAAGTCAAACACATTCAACTCAAAGAAGGCATTATGGTAGAAGCCGAAGACTTGGTCGTCGTCTTGAATGAGTAATGATGATGGGATTTTTAGTCCATCGTCCACAGTCGATAGTCAATAGTTTTTGAGTAATAAGAAATAGTGACTTTTGTATTCTTGAGAAGATGTTTTAGTACAATTCTTAAAATCCTATTAATTTCGACACAATCCTAAAAATCCTATTCTTATTTTAGGCTAGGAGCGAAAGGTTTGTTGCTTCGTCGTAGAGGAAAGTCCCGCTATCCGTTCTTATGAATGTGCCAGGTTTTAGGTAGCCAACGCATTACATTCATACCACT
>JAHDBB010000202.1:0-5996 GCA_020630635.1 Chitinophagales bacterium | reverse complement strand
GCTTCCAACTACGACGAGTTTTTGTCGATGGAAAAAGACACCATTGTCCGAAATGAAATCGCTGCGTACTTTTGTGAACAAGTAAAAAAAGGAAATATCTTAGACTTTGGAGGCGGAACAGGATTAGATTTAGCTTGGTTGGTAGAAGCCAATTATCAAGTCTATTTTTGTGAACCTGCCGAAAAAATGAGGGCAAAAGCCATCGCCTTAACCCAAGATTGGAACGAAGAAAAATGCCCTATTTTTTTAAAAACAGCATTACACAACTTTCAAAATTGGGATATAAACGCATTGCCTTTCCAAAACTTGAATGGTATCCTTATGAATTTTGGAGTCATCAACTATATCGAAAACTTAGAAAAATTATTCGACTTATTTAGCCAAGCGACCAATAAAGAAGCCGACATCATTATCAGTTTATTAAGTATTCGACCACAAAAAAAATACTCCAAACTATTGAAAAATGTCTTAAAAGCATTGGTCAAACGAGAAAATGTAAAGACAGGAAGCTCGTTCAATAATAAGGAACATGAAACCATCTTATATGCGCCCAAAGACCTAGAAAAAGCTGCTAAAAATTTTAAGTTGGTCAAGAAAAAAATCTTGGGACAACAATCTGATTTTACCTTGTTACACTTTAAAAAGCTATGAAAAATTTTATCAAAAAAATGCTGTTTGGAGACTACGAACCCCGACAGTATCTAACGCTGAGTATCAAGGAAAATGAGGTCAAAGAACGAGCCTTTCTCCATCTTGATAAGCAAATTATTGGTATTTCTCAAAAACATTTTACCCTTTGTCAAAATCCGTATATGATTGGTGTTTGGTTGGATAAAAACATCAAAGAAAAAGAAAAAGTCGCTGTCGAAATCCAACTATCTAATAAACCCATTTTGAGGTCTCAATGTCGATTAAATGAAATCATCGAATTTAAACAGGGGAATTTATGGCTTTTAGAACTCGTCAAAACCCAGTACTATTTTATCAACTCTTTGCATCAAAAAGCAGTGATTGGTTTCTTTTATTGGAACCAAAAACACAAAGTATCTTTTGAAGAATTAGATCATTTTTGTGCGATGTATAGTTATCCTCGAAGCGTCATTTTGACCTGTTTTGGAACGCCCGATGACTACAACTTATTTCCGATGGACTTGCGAGGTTGTATAGACGAAGCGGGACTATACTTTTTAGGTTTGCGAAATACCAATGTCACTTTAAAAAAGATGCTAGCAGCTAAAAAAGTGGTCGTTTGTGGCATCGCTTCTGACCAAAAAAAGAACATCTTATCATTGGGCGCACACCACAGCACTCAACCACCTTCCATCGAAAAACTGCCTTTTGATTTTATCGCCAGCGAAAAATTTGGTTTTCCCATCCCTGCTATTATTATGGATTATCGGGAATTAGAAATACAACAGTCTTTAGATAAAGGCTCTCATACCATTATGATTTGTAAGATCGTCAATAAGGTTGTTTTTCAGAAAGAGTTTGCTTCTTTACATCATCAACATATCGTTCCTGCCTTAAAATTGGGATGTTCTTATACTCAAATTTAGCTTGTTCTTTTTGCCGTTTGATAGAGATAGTGTCCTCTACGAACTAGCCCCGAATGGATTAAATTCTAATTTTTAATTTCTAAATTCTAAAAGTGGTTCAGTTTCTATGGGGACCAACCTCAACGAACTAGCCCCGATAGTAGTGGTATGAATGCAATGCGTTGGCTGCCTAAAACTTGGCTGCATTCATAGGAACGGATAGCGGGACTTTCCATTGCTACGAAGCACTTCAACATTCGCTCCTGAAAATTCAAAAATAAATAGAATCAAAAGACTCTTTCGTTCTTATCATTTCGTAACGACTTCGTATAAATAATAATCGTGGGTTGGATATAAACTACCTGTGTACGATTGCAAAAAATCAATGGTAAATGCACCTGTATTAGATTGTTTGGGAAAGTTATCTTTATTGCTAATAAGTAGTAGATTCTTATCTGGATTTTGGACTTGTAAATCTAATAACTTTGCTTTTACTTCATCTACGGTATCCAATCTTTTGGTCGAAATCCAATGACAAAAACTCCCCATTCTATCCTCCGCCAAATAATAAACGGGTTCTTGTAAATAGCCACTCATCGGAACAGCGACTCGGTAATCATCTACTGCAATTATACTATTTGTGGGGCGATTTTGAATCACATATTCAGCCATTTGTGGAGCTTGTGAAAAAGGTTTTTGCCAATCCCAAATATAAAAAATAATGGAGGAAAAAACTTGTGTGGTTAGTAAACTGTAAAGAAATAAACGAGTATAAAAAGGCGTATCTTTTTTGGCTGAAAAGGCTTTGTGTAACCAATAGCTAACGATGAAAAATAGAAAGAAAAATCCATAATAACGGGTTCCATTCAAAGGAAAAAACAAGGTGAAACACCAGTTTCCTAACAAGCCTAAAATAAAAAGAACAAGGACTTTTTTCTGCTTCTTTAATAAAAATATGCAAGCTCCCAATACGCTTAATACCAATAATAAACGCAATGGTTTAGGGATAAGCTTGTGAATTAAATAAGTATTCCAAAAAGCTTCTTGGGTAATATTGGGAAAAGGAAAAAAACTTCTTTCAACCGTCATAAAAGATTTTAACCAATTGGAGGGTTGGGATATTTTATCACCAAAATTGATGCGTAGTTGATGCTCGGCAGGAGGGATGGAATGAGCGATGGCAACACTGGATAAAGCAATATAAATAGCAATAAATGCAACTAAATTAATTGCTTTTTTCTCTTGATAATTGTCTAAAATAAGATATAAAAACAAAGCAAACGAAGCCACCAATCCTAAGATATGTATATTTGACATCAAGCCTAATAAAAGAGCCAATAACCAAAGAGGACCTTGTTTTTTACTGTAAATTACACAAAACAAAAGCATCCCTAAAAATATCAAAGCATAGTTGGCATTCAGTAAGTTGTATTCAAAAAATGGAAAGTAACTAAAGACCAACAAGATGCGTATCCACTTTTCAAAAGGTGCGTACCATAAAATCAGAAATGCCGATAAAATGGCAATTCCACTGTGAAAAAATTGCATTGCTAAAGGATGATGACTCACTTGTTTTACTCCAAATAATAAAATATACCACAAGGACGGATGACCATCATAGCGTTTATTGAAAATCAACTCACTGATAGAAGCACTATCTCGCACCAATAACCATCGTTGCATTTCGTCTAACCACAATTCATGGTGAAAAATGCCTAACAAGGTAAGCCCGACAAAAACTAAAAAAGCAACGAGTTCTGTTTTCATATCAAGACCATTGAATAAAAATAAAGGCTTTAAATATAGGAATATTTACTGAATCTTTTGTAATTTCGTATTGTATAATTCTGAAACATTTATGCGTGACAAGCCAAACTATTCCTCATTATTTACCTTTTTTTTATTGGTGATATTCTGTTTGATATTAAGCGGAATCTATATCGTGTTTTATTCTATTAAGTTTGATTTTCCATCGGATGTACGACTCTTACATTTTCATATTTTAGGATTAATCTACCTGCTTTTTTTCGGCTTGGGAAGCGGTCTTATGCAAATCAAAAAGGTCGCTTCTTTCAAAGGAATAAAATATGTTTGGGCATTTTTATGGGGTGCTATATTTTATAGTATCAGTGTTGTTTATTTGCTCAACTATGTGAGTTTAAGCGAATGGGGACAAAATATTTCTTGGACAATCGTAAAGACTTTTGCACAAGATGTTCCTGTTTTATTGGATGCATTACCTTTCAATAAATTACCGATTTATCTTTTCTTAATTGGGCTGCCTATGATCATTTTTGGCTTTTTTATCAGTTTGGCCAATGTCATCAATAAGGGCTTTATCAACTTGGGTTTATTGTTGAAAAAGTATTTGAGTCGTCCTTTATTCTTAGGCGTTTTTATTTTGTTGGGATTGGGATTAAGTGTGTATGTCATTAAACATCGAAGCTATTATAGGGCAATTTATGCGTTTAAAGGAGAACCTATTTACAACTTTTTTAAACAAGCAGGACCCAATTTTGGGGATGAATCCATTATTGATTTAAAAGCGGTGAAAGCACATCAAGCAATTTTAGAAAATTATGAGGTAGTAGATTTTAAGAAAAAGAATGTGGTTTTTATCATTGTCGATGCTTTGCGAACTCGTAATATGGGCGTTTATGGATACCAACGAGAAACGACTCCTTTTTTATCCCAATTGTCGAATGAAGGAAAATTGCAAAAAACGAATTTATTGCTTTCCAATTGTTCGACTTCTTTTTGTGGGATTTTAAGTTTGCTCAATGCCATGGCTATTAATAAATTAGCGGTCACCAATATTAAGCTACAAGATATTTTTAATAGATTGGATTATAAGACACATTTTTTATTGGTCGGTTCGCATAATGAATGGTATCAATTGAGACGATTTTATGAACACAATGACTCAATGGACTATTATTTTGATGGCTTGGATGCGGAAAAATATGAGGTCAATGATGACAGAGCCTTATTTGAGTTTTTTGATAAAGTGCCTGACTTTGATGGTACACCTTCCTTTTTTTATTTACATTTGATGTCGGTTCATAAGACAGGAATTACTCAACCAGATTACCAAAAATATCAGCCATCTGGCAAGACTTCTTACCTCAATCCCGATAGTACCATTATGCTCAATAACTATGACAATCGTGTCTTTCAAGCAGATAATTATTTAGAGCAAATTTATCAAAAGTTGGAAGAAAAAGGCTTTATGGAAGATGCGCTTATTGTTATTACAGCGGATCATGGGGAGTCGGTAGGAGAGAGGGGAAAGTATGGTCACAGTTATAACTTGTATCAAGAAAGTGTGCATATTCCTTTGCTTTTTTATGATACCCAAACGGCTGCCGAAGACGACTTATTTTATGGTACACAGATTGATATTGCACCGACTATTTTGGACAAACTCAACTTGCCCATTCCCGATGTTTGGGATGGTCATTCGATACTCAAAGAACAGCCTTTACCTTATTTTAGAATCCTTCGACAGTCGCATCATTTCGTTGTTTTATTATATGAAGAATCAGGTATCTATAAGTACATTTACAATCGAAAAGAAAATACAGAAGAACTTTTTGAATTAATCAAAGACCCAATGGAACAAAACGAATTATTTGATAATCCTACATTTGCCAATCAACAAAAGGCGTTGAAAGAAAAATTTAAGGAAGAGTTTTCGCACGTTCCATTGTCCCAATAATACAAAAATGTCAGCAGTCATTATCTACTTGTCACCAATCAAAAATCAAACCCTCTCAAAAAATCTTCTATATTCATCTTGCGTTTACCCGCCATTTGTAATTCTTCAATCGCCAAAAAACCATCCATCGTTGCTACATGCAAAAAGGTCTTATTATCCGTCAAAAAATGACCAGGCTCCATATTGTGAACATAGTTGATGGGGCGAGTTTTAAAGATTTTGATACGGTGGTCATTCAAAAAAGTGAAAGCCGCAGGATAAGGACTCAAGCCCCGTATTTGATTGTAGACTTTCTTGGTTCGCATCTTCCATTTGATCTCACAAGTTTCCTTAAAAATCTTAGGAGCAGGTCGCATATGCTCTAAATGTGGCTGCTCAATTTGTGGATAATCTCCCGATTCAATGGCTTGTACCGTTTTCAGTACCAATTGAGACCCGACATCCATCAAAGTATCATGCAAATCTCCTGCATTCATCTCATTGTCAATCGACACTTCCTCTTGAAAAATCATCTTACCTGTATCAATTTCTTGCTCAATGAAAAAAGTCGTCACACCTGACCTTTTATCGCCATTAATGACCGCCCAATTGATGGGAGCAGCCCCACGATATTCAGGTAATAAAGAGGCATGTAAATTGAAGGTTCCCAAAGGTGGCATATCGAAAACAACGGCTGGTAACATCCGAAAAGCAACCACTACTTGTAAGTCTGCATTTAGGCTTTTTAGCTCCTTCAAAAATTT
>JAHDBB010000201.1 GCA_020630635.1 Chitinophagales bacterium | reverse complement strand
CTTCATTTTCTGTACCTGGTGTATTGGGAATTGTTTGTGGTCCACCTATAAAAGACACTATTTCCATACCTGGTATTCCTGTCCAAAGTCCCACATCATATTGGGTAGGTCCTGCATCTGATCTTCTTAATGAAAAGCTAATATTTGTCAAAATGATTTCTTCACAATCATCAACATCTATCCCTAACTTGAAGACTCTATCTTGTCCTGGTCCTGCACCTGCTTCTCCCCAGGGACTTGCCAAAAAACAGCTTCCTTCGCTCATACTAGCTGTTCCAGAAGACCACCCTTGTGGAGAAGCCTCACTAAAATCTGTGTAAATAAGATCATCTCCTCCCACGAAATCTTCTAATGTACTAGATATACTTCCATCAACAATCCCTGCATATTCACTTGATCCATCAAAATCCCAAGTAAAAGTCGCATTGGTTGTTGCACTGCCTCCACTACCTCCAGGAATCGTCACAGCATCTATATAAGTTCCGCCATCTGGATTACCTGCTCCTGATGGGGTATAATACCACTCAACCACGCCTCCACCTGGCAAATCTTGACCTGAAAAACAAAGTTCGGTTTCCATACTTCCTGCACAGATAGCCGCCAAACTACTAGTGGCATCCAAGTTTTGGGGACAGGTTGGTGGGGCAGCACAATTGCTATTGACATTGATCGTAATAGATGATCCACAATTGGAACCGTCTGTAACTTCTACGGTAATCGGTGAAGACAAACTATTGCTTATATAAAAAATACCTGAAGAGTTTTCACTAACAACGCTTCCGTTAGACAATAATTGATAAGTATTCAATGCGCCTCCTGTTACCAAGGAACCAAAGTCTACAATACCTGGCTCAAAGTCTCCTGGACAAGCGACATTAAGGTCAGAGGCTTCAATTGGGTCTGCTAAAATCAGGTCTAACTCAACCGTCTCATAACACACATTGGAAAATCCAGGAAATTCATCACTTCCCAAAGCATTGGTAAAATCACTCCATTGAAAGGCAAAATCATAAGTTCCTGTACCATTGCTACTGACTGTACCTGACCCAATGCTATATTCATAGGTCGTTGTGCCACCTGATACGCTTACCACATTCCATGCTTCATGATCTGCCTGATACGGATCAAATACCCAAGATCCAGCTTTACCATCTGCATTCGTCAAATCGGACTGAACGTGTTGATAGTTATATACTTCTAATCGAAAAACAAGACTGGAAATATCATCAATACAAGCGATCATTTGATTGGTGACTGGTTCAAAACCATTTCCCAAATTTACGGTCAATTCCCAAGTAGGTTCGTCATTATCTACGCCTGGTGTCGGGTGTTGGGTAGAACTCCAATCTCCTGTATTGGGGTCAAGACTATAGGAAGAATTACAACCTGTCTCCAAATTCCCTAAATTTTCATAAATGCCATCTGTCACAATCGGCATCGTAAAAGTCGATCCATTATCAGCACAACTACCCAATGGTACAACTGGCACATCATTGGTAGAGGTTCCTGGTGTTCCCAGTTCATACTCCATCACAGATACGGTACTATTGCTTCCTCCATTCCATTTCACGGCATCTTGAATCGTTCCACTATTATTAAATAACATCACTTGATCTCCTTCTTCGCCTACATTAGCAAGGGTAAATCCTGCGGCTCCTGGATCATAATAAGCGGCACCACTAGCAGCACAAACATCCAAATCAAGTGGAAGGTCGGGAAAGTCGCAAATATCACAGGTCAATCCAGAGATCGGTCCTCCTGCATAACTACTTCCTGTTCCAACCCCTCCTGGTTGCCCTATTTGCTCACTACAAGCAATGAGATACAATCCACCAGGCGAAATGGTTTCATTGATGGGAATACGGACTGCCCAACGAGCATTAGAAATTAGCCAACAACTAATGTCAATGGTACTACTTCCCGTATTTTTCAGTTCAATAAAGGCATCATTAAAACCATCACTCTGCCCAGAGTTGGCGGAGACTTCATTAATGATAACCTGTCCTTGTACATTCGTGGCGTACAAAAGGATAAATAAGAGTGAAAAGACCATCCAATAGAAACGATGACCTTTAAAGCAATTGGATTTAGGAGATTCAGTCATTAAGTTCACAATTATATGATTGGTTCAGGTTTGTTATTTTAGTTTATTTTGGAGAGAACGGTTATTACTCTTTCATTGCAACGGGTCTCCCCGCTATCCGTTCTTATTGCTGCGGCTCGGTCTAGATACAAGGCACTTTGAAAGTGCCTTGTATCTGAGGCTTCGAGCAGCAATACCACTTCTATCGGGTCTATTTTGCAAAGAATGCACCTCTATGTTAAGGTTTTTGGTAAATTACCTTAGATTAAAAAGCTAACATTTTAGCTCAAAATATAACCCTATTCAAGCAAAAATACAAAATCAATAGAATGCTTACAAAAATAGCTGGATAAGGTGTCAAAAAGCATTCAATATTATGATTATTAGCACAAAGATAGGTTTTATCAAATGTCTAGAAAATATATGGGTTTATTTTGCTATTTTCTTTTAAATCTTACTCGTTTAAATGACAAGATTTGTTATTTAGAGGATCAGAAAAAATAAA
Organism: Chitinophagales bacterium; assembly: GCA_020630635.1. Lineage (GTDB taxonomy): Bacteria > Bacteroidota > Bacteroidia > Chitinophagales > UBA2359 > JAHDBB01. The sequence goes on along the minus strand of JAHDBB010000201.1, from coordinate 7,505 downwards.
ATACGTATTTTTGGGAAGTAGATTGAATGTAGGAACAGATAGCATCTGTTCTTTTGTATGAACCGTCGATCAGATAAGATCCTTTAATTTGATAGTTTCCGATTCAGACGTGAGAACAGTTGCAAACTGTTCCTACAAGGAAACATTTTAAAGTGGTTCAGTTACTATCGGTTAAGACTGTAACGAGCTAGCCCCGATAGAAGTGGTATTCGTGTCGTAGCGTTGGCTTAGGAAAATATAGCGACACGAATGAGAACGGATAGCGGGACTTTCCAACACGACGAAGCACCCAACCTTTCGCTCCTAAAAAGAAAAATCACAAACTGAACCAAAACTATCGACTATGGACTAAAAACCATCGACTCTTAAACCTTTCGCTCCAATCAGAAAAAAGCACAAACTGAACCAAAACTATGGACTATCGACTAAAAAACTATCGACTCTTCAACTTCTCGCTCCTAAAACAAAAAACCCCGCCTCACCAAGTGAAACGGGGTCATCGCAAAGAATGCTTTCATAATTAGTTATCCCTAGGATTAGGGTAATTGCTGTTGTATTACATAATTGTTTAAATTCGTAAAATTTTCTGGATGAAGCATGATATTCAAGAAAACAGGATTATTTTCATTGCTTCCTCCTTGATAGATCGTCTGTCCGTCCATATCTACATCTTCAAGGTTATAACCTGTCTTAATAAAATTCACAAAGTTATTGGTATTGGCAGGGTCATTGAGAATATCAAAAAAGACTTGGTTGGGTTCATTGTCTGGACCTTGAAAAATAATCTGATCGTCTCCATTGACATTACCAGCCCACATTCCCATCTTGCCATTGGTCATCGTAAATTGGGCATTGTCGCCCCAAGTTACCATATCTGGAGCTGAAAAATCAATCATTGGTGGATTGTCCATATTGAGGAAGGAAGGATCCGCACACATAACTCCTAAGTGGTTTCTATGTCGAATGGCAATGTGATAATAGTCTTGCACCAAAGGAAAGGTCAACACCTCGCTACCATCTGCACTAACAATATCGCCATCGCATTGGATCAAAGCTGTTTGAGTCGCTAAAACGATACTAGGGTCTTGTACATCTCTTACTTCTACATATACCCAATCGACTAAACCATCTGTTCCTGATAAACTCAAAAGGCTTGGGTCCATCATTTCGCCTCCACCCGTAACGTGTGTAAAACCTGGTAAAGACGAATAAGGCTCTAACATAGGCAAGTAATTGTTGTCATGTAAGTCATTATTCATCAGATCATCTGTGCTGTTTAACATGGCTCCAGAAAGATAGGCTCTTAAAGTAACAGCCATAGAATCTTGTGTTCCCATACAATTACAAGCATTGTCCATTACGTCATTAATGGTATTGACATTTCCATCATCACAAGGCGTTCCTGCTGTCATTTGACAAGCACAATCAATAGCAAAAAAGACATTACTTTGTAAAGTAGTCAGACCTGTATTTCTCGCAACAATATCAGAAAAAGTAGTTGTATTGATTTCTGCTAATTCAGTAGTCGATAAATTGCTATCATACTCATAGTAGAAATAGTCTCCATCTCTTAATCGCTCAAACTGATCTTGTAAAACCGCATGTAAGGTCATTCCAACAGAGCTATTAGGCAAGTGGTCTTCTGCCAACATCCCTACCCAAGCATCTATGTCATTCACACTTCCATAAGCCGTCTGTAAAGCAAGTTGTAAATCTTCATCATGGGTAATATCGGCAAACGATTGAACGGCTTGTCCTGTAAAATGGGTACGAATCGTATTGTAATCTGGTAAACCATGATCTCTTCCTCGTTGAATGTTCAAAGCGACCAAGTCTAAGCCAAAATTAACTGTGGCATTGGGATCGTTACCAAATAAGAAGTTGCGAAGATTGTCAATAACTTTGGTATCTACTTCTTGTTGTACTTGTGAAGAAAGGCCTTTTAGAAATGGATCAATGTCTAAACTAGCAATGTGTGAAGGCTCAAAGAATCCCTCAAAAAGAGATAGAGAACCACCTGCTATATTAACACAATCATCGTCTTTTAAAGGAATTTCCATAGTTACCATCGTATGTCCTAAACGATAAGCAGCCGTCGAAAAAATACTACTGATGTCGGGCTGTACATTTGGATCATAGGTTGTATATGGATTCAATTCGATACCCAAAGCAGGTAAAAACTCTTGATAAGTAATCGCTTGCATATAAGCTCCCACTCTTTTACGAGCTGTTTGATACATCAATTCATCGTCTGTCATTCCACTTGCCAACAATTCGTCACAAATGCGGTTGTGTTCCCGAACAAATAAAGTGTGTAATGATGTTAAACCTGGTTGCTCATTGGCTCTTACATCTCCTGCTACAAATACTTTAGCCGTTTGAAAGTGATCGCCCGCCATACTTGGAGCTAAGATATCAATAGGGCTACCCAACTCTCCATCAGTTGTATTATAAGGCAATAAGTTGCCCGCAGAGGTTTTGAGTTTACCATCTACAAACGTACGTAACCAATTGGCTCTATCAATTTCAGAACCATATACATTGGAAGCATCTATCCAAGAAGTAATAATATTGGAATGTTCTCTGGGAGTAGTTACTCCTGTATTTTCATGAGTTAAAGCACGATGAAAAGGAATATCCATCGCAAATAAAGGCTCATCAGCAGGCAATGGAATATTAGCAGACTCCTCTCCTTCTGGTGTAAGGTCAAGATCATGATCTAAAAATTGTCCCCAAGTAAAGACAAGAGAACTTAGATTTCTAGCATTTTCAATACTTTCTGTTTGATTGGAAACTAGGTTAGAAATAGCTCTTGGGCTTAAACGATTGGCTCCTGCTAACTCATCTATACCAAAAGCATAGTCAGAAGGTAATGCTCGTCGAAGTTGAATATCGGTTGCTCCCCAAAAACATTTGATGGTGTCTGACTGATTGTTGCATGTTCCATCAATGGTTCGATAAGGGCTAGAAGTACAATTGTTAGAAGACTTATCTAAGTCATCAGCACTGACAGTAGCCGTTCTAGCTTTATGTATAAAGGTTTTAGAGCCAACTGTTAAACGCCTCTCATTATTATTTTTTTGCCCATAAGCCATAGATATGACGCACATGAGCAAACTCATAGTCACAAAAAATCTCATAATTAGTTAATTAGGTGGTTCATTTAAACTTCTCTCATAAAGTTTAAATGTTTTGGGTATAATTGGTTAGGTTATACCCAAATAATGTAAAATGAATGCTTTGTATTTTTCACTACCTACAAGCCTTGGTTGAATAACTTGTTGGATAAATTGAAACTGGGAGGAGATATTGTAAATATTATTTGAGAGGGATCTGTAAATGTAAATAAATTGCTTGTGAGAGGAACTAAAAACTAAATTGTAGATAAATATTGAAATCTGATACTTTAGACAATAGGTTTTATCTAAGGTAACATTGTTTTTTTTTATACTTTTTGGATTCTAATAGTTATATCTTATTAGAGGATAAGACCTTAATCTCTTCATTATCAACACTCTATTGGAAAGGGAAGAAAAGTAGTGTTGTAAATGAAGGTAATTTAAGGATATTTCCTTATTGTAGACTTACAAATTTACTGTTTTTTAGGCATAAATTCAAGTTCTTTGTCCAGTCTAATGGATATAAAAGAACCTTTTGTGTCAATGAATATACGGAATACTCAAAGAGACAAAGGACTTTTATAGATTTGGGGATATTATTTTTTAGGAGCGAATGGTGAAGTGCGTTGTCGTGTTGGAAAGTCCCGCTATTCGTTTTTATTGCTGCGGCTTGGTCGAGATGAAAGGCACTTTGAAAGTGCCTTTCATCTGGCATCGCTTTGAGCAGCAATACCACTGCTATCGGGGCTATTTTGCATGGACAGGATCTTTGATTTTCGTTTTTTTGTGGTTCATTTTGTGTCTCCCCTCTTTAATTCTTCCGCCAGCGAGAGAGACGGTTCGTGCTTTTTAGAATTTAGAAATTTGATATTATAATTTATTTAGCTGGTGCTAAGAAGTGGTGTCCTCAACCATTTAGACCCGATAGGAGTGGTATAAATGTAATGCGTTGGCTTCCTAAAACGTTGGCGCATTTATAAGAACGGATAGCGGGGAGACTCGTTGCGATGAAAGAGTAATAACCATTCTCTCCTAAAAAAACTTACCTTTAAAAAGTGACTCTGGCTAATCGGAATTTTTTGCGTAGTTCTCCATATAAAATCATTTCGTCCTTAGACGTTTGTTCGCAAACTTTGGGGCGAGTGATGACTTCTTGGTCTCGATTGTTGAGTAAAATAGACTTTTCGTAAGACCCGTCTTTGGATATAGTCGCTAAAGTAACAACTGATTTTTTGCCATTAAAATTGTAGATGCGTTTAGAGTCTTTGATTCTGATATTTTTAGGATTGTCATTGAAGATCAAGTAGATTTTTTCATTGGTAATCATATCAGCAAAAGACGAGTAATAACCACCATCATCTATGGTCACTTGTCGTTTAGGGATTTTGGTCAACCATTCAACATCTCCATCGGGTTTGATATTGATGGCAATAATGTCATTGTAGTAATAATAGTAAACCGTTCGACTTGACATGGTGCCATTGGTCCCTGTACGGGTGATGGTGCGAGAACGAACAAAATATTGCTCCGCTAATAAAACGGCTCCTCCATCTCCACGTAAAATAAGCTTGTCCACATCATATTGATAGAGTTCTTTTTTGCCTTTTTTGATTTGGCGGTCTGATAAAAACTGTGCCAGAAAATCGTCCTCAAAGGCTTTGGTTTTGGCGACTTCTTTTTCACCTGTGGCAAGGTCGATGCGGATAAAATAGGTCCCTTTGACCGCATACGTTCCCTTGTCAGAATAGAAGCCTGCACAGATAATTTTATCGGATTTGGAAACCTTGAAATTGAGATCGGTAATAAATCTATCCTTGAGCGAAATTTTGTATTCTTTGACTTTTTCGCCTTTGTCACGATAGGAATGAATAAGGTAAGAATAATTGGGTTTTCCTTTGCGTTTAGTCTTTGCTTTATCTTGGAACAAGACCCCTTGCATATAAAAATTACCGTTGTTATCGACCCTTACGATTTCTGAATTATAGAGTTCATCAGTATAAGGGAGCTTGATGTCTTTGTTCCAAAGTGGATTCATATCAGCATCCAAAACAGCAACATTGAACTTATCTTTTTCTTTCTTTTTGTAAGCTGCCATCGCAAAAATGGCGATCTTGGATTTATCGGTGGAAATCTCGTGAAAGAATTTTCCTTCATTGCTTTTGGAACGGCTATCTGTTTCGATGACCTTTTGGATTGCCCCTTGAGGTTTTAAAGTCTTTTGGTTGATTTCTTGGGCAAAGAGATAATTTTTATCCTGTTTTTGATTGTCGAAAGAAGCAAAAGCGTATAACTTACCATTGGAAAAAATGATAAATTCATATTCCATATCTTTGCCTTTATACTCCAAATCTAATTCTTCTGAAGCGATAATGGTTAGGTCTTCATTGTAGGCTTCAAGGATGTATTTTATATTGAAAATTCCAGATGCTTTGGTACGAACGGCAAAAGTTTTTCCATCATCTCCCACTAATAAATCTGTAATCGTGGAACGAGAGGGTTCTTTCATTTCTCGCCCCCAATCAACTTTGATATTTTTGGGTTTGACTTGGGCAAATGTACTAGTGAGGGTTACTAGTAGAAAGAAACATGCAAAAAAGGATTTTTTCATGGATGATTTTTGAGATATAATCTATTGGTAAAGTTAGACGTTTTTGAAGGCTTTGGGATTAAAATAGTTTCATCCCAAATTTGAGAGCTAATGGAAAAGAGATGCCTGAATGTTCCCACGCTTCGACTCTGCCTTGTACGGCTACTTGTTTGCGAAATCCGATGCCTCCATGATATTCCCAGTAGAATCTGTTGCCGATTGGTCCTTGTGCGCCATATACTAGGGCAAAATCTTGGTTAACTACTCCGTCAAAAAAGACGTAGGCGTTGCTGGCTGTAAAAATGGTACTTTCTTCGATTGCATATCTTCTTTGTCTAAAAAGCAATCCATAATACATGCCTTCTGGAGCTTCTCCTCTTAGATAGAGTTTGGGCATTATCATCCAACTTACACCGCCTTCTAAATTTGCTCCATTTAATAAGTCTTGCTCCATTCCTAAGCCTGTTATATCGAAAACGATAAAGGGGAATAAAACGCCTCCGCCTACTTCTAGTCCTACAAAATCGCCTATGTTTACTTCGACACTACCGCTTAGTTCTCCGACTAGTAATGCACCTGGATGTATTTTAGCAATGGGGGTAAACTTGGATATTCCTTCGTTGAAGTATTCGTCTAGGTCTTCGTCGGTTTCTTGGGCAAAGATTGAAAAGGAGATTAGGAAGAGAATAAGATATTTTAGTTTCATTTTGAAAGGGGTTTTATTTTTTTAAGCGAGCGAGTCCTTCTAGTGCTTTTTCGTGATCCTTTTTGAAGATGAGTGTTTGTTCGTAATCACGAATAGCCGCATCTATATCTCCCAATATTTCAGAAGTCAATCCTCGCATTTGATAGGCGTTAGCATAAGCAGGATCAACTCCTATTGCCATATTGAAGTGCTTGTTGGATAACTCAACTGAATCTTGTTGAAGAAGCAGATAGCCTACATTGTAAATAGCGTATTGGTATTGGGGTTGTATCTTCATGATTTTTCGATACTCGGCTTTGGCTTTATTGGGCTGTTCGTTTTGTTGATAGAAAAATCCTTTGGCATATAAGGCTTCTATGCTTTTAGGATTGAGTCGCAATGCGTTGTCTAAATATTTGATGGTGATGGGGTCTTTTTTATCGCTGTGTAAAAGAGCCAATTGCATAAATGCCTCGTAGTAATCGGGATCATATTGAACGGCTTTTTCTAAATTTTCAATGGCTTGGTCTTGCTTATTTTGTTCTTTGTAAAGAAGGGCTTTGTAAAGGTAGGCTTCGGGATTGCTTTTGTCAAATTGCAATAAAAAATCTAAGTGGTTTTCGGCTTCTTCGTACTTGCGAACATAGAGATAGACTTTTGCTAAATGTAAGCGCATTCCAATATCTTTGGGTTTGAGTTGCAAGCCTTTTTGGAGCATTCCAATGGCGGAACGACTGTCATTGATGTTGAGCAATATATCGGAGGCTGCTTGATAATATTTACCGTTTTCGGGATCTATCTCCATCGCTTTTAAGACATCATTGGCAGCATTTTCTAATTCGTTTTCTTGTAAATAGAAGTTGGAACGCATGTAGTATAGCTCGGCATTGGTGGTGTCTTGGGCGATGCGTTGGGTGAGTCGTTCTACTTGTGATATTGGTTTTTCGGCGGAGGCTTTTGTAGTGGTTTTTGTCTCTGTTTTGGTTTCATTTTGACAGGCACTTCCACTAATGAGTAATAAGAAAAATATGATATAAAGGGCTTTGCTTTGCATTACTTTTTTATGCAAATGTATGTGTTTTTTGGGTTAATTCAAAACAAGGGATGGGTGACT
>JAHDBB010000200.1 GCA_020630635.1 Chitinophagales bacterium | reverse complement strand
CCAAAAAGATGGTCTTGAAAAATTAGATAAGAAGAAAAAATACTTTTGTTACTTTAGAAATTCCAAGTTTTGTAGAAAGCTCCGCTAGTGATAGTGGGGCTTTTTTTATTGCCATTGACTAAAAAAGCCATTTAATTTTGTAATAATTATGAGTTTTTCAAAAATCGCAAAATACTCATTTACAAATACTTAAACAATGATTGATTCATAAAAAACCTAAAATAGCTTGTAACAATCACACATTCAATTGTTTTAATACGAATAGATAAGCCTCTACATTTGCACTACACACAAATTTACAAAACCTCAAATTTTTTGTCAAATGAAGAAAGTTTATTTTATTCCTATTTGTCTTTTGATACTTTCTATGTTTATGCAATTGAATGCTCAAAACATTCAAAAAAAGCAACTTTTTAAAAGTATCACGACACCTGAAAGTAAGCTCGAATGGCTCGAACTCAAAGAAACTCAACGCCAAACGAAAGCTGCCTTTTTACATACCACCAGAGAATTATTTGACCTCAACGCCAACGATGATTTTAAACAAGTCAATCATCAATCTGATGCATTGGGTTGGACACATTATCGGCTCCAACAAACCTACCAAAATATCCCCATTGAGTTTAGTCAATATCTTTTACATGAAAAAAATGGTAAAATTCACAAAGCCAATGGTCGTATTATTTCATCTCTTAACTTAGATCCAACTCCACAACTTTCTGATGCCGAAGCCTTACAGATTTTATTGAATAAAGTCAATGCTGAAAAATATGCTTGGGAAGAAGATGCTATGGAAACCATGTTCAAAGAAGTCAAAGGTAAAGAAGATGCTACCTATTGTCCTACAGGGGAATTGGTCTGGATTGATCCCACTTTTGAAAATGAGGTCGAACAATATAAATTGGCTTATAAGTTTGATGTATTTTCGATTGAACCCTATGAACGCTACTACTACTATGTTGATGCCAATACAGGCGAAATACTAACTAAAATTTCTCGTATTCACGAGGACAATGCAGAAGGAACGGCTCAAACCAACTACTATGGTACGGTCAATATTATCGCTGATCATTACAACAACTTATACAGATTACGAGAGACTTGGCACGGAGAAGGTATTGAAACTTATTCGTGTAACAATACTTGGGCTTATCCTTATTTGGACATAGTGAATTCCAATAATGAATGGAATAGCAATGGAGATATTACAGGATGTGAAGCACATTGGGGAACCGCACAAACTTATGAGTATTTTTTAGGTCAACATCAATATGATAGTTTTGATAATAATGGAGCTAAATTAATCAGTCATGTCAATCATGGAGTCAATTATGTCAATGCTTTTTGGAATGGTTCTTTTATGACTTATGGCGATGGCAATGGAACAAGTTATGGACCTCTCACTTCTTTGGATGTAGTCGGACACGAAGTTACCCATGCCATTACAGAATATTCAGCAGGTTTGATTTATCAAAATGAATCGGGTGCTTTAAATGAGTCTTTTTCTGATATTTTTGGAACGGTTATCGAATTTGCAAAGGAAACTGATAGTTCTGAAAAAGATTGGTACATAGGTGAAGATTTCAACTATACAGGCAATGGTTTTAGAAGTATGAGTGATCCCAAAGATAAAGGAGATCCAGATACTTATAAAGGTGAATATTGGAAAACAGGAAGTAGTGACAATGGTGGCGTTCATACCAATAGTGGCGTTCAAAATTTTTGGTTTTATCTTTTATCAGAAGGAGGAATAGGAACCAATGACAACAATCTTGTTTACAATGTTGCGGGGATTGGAATGGAGAAAGCAGCTAAAATCGCTTTTAGAAACTTGACTGTTTATTTGACTCCCAACTCCAATTATGCAGCAGCTCGAAATGGGGCTATCAGTGCTGCTACGGACTTATATGGTGCCAATTCAGAGGAAGTCGAACAAGTCAAAAAGGCTTGGTGTGCGGTAGGAGTAGGCACTTGTTCAGATGAAGGACCAGAAGATCCTACTTGGCAAGTTACTGTTACCTCTCCCAATGGTGGAGAAAATTGGCAAACTGGTGATGTACATCCCATCACTTGGACGGTTACAGGAGATGCTCCTACCCATGTTCGATTGGATTATTCGCTCAATGGTGGAACTACTTGGAAAGGCATCACTTCTTCTACACCCAATGATGGAACCCGCAATTGGACCATTCCAGATGTCAATACCAATATAGCCCGTATGCGAGTCAGTTCCATTGATGATGAAACCATTTTTGATATAAGCGATGCCAATTTTAGTATAAATCCTGCTACGCCACCTCCTGCTCCAACTTGTGATGCCGAATCCTTAGAATTGGGTCCAGATGTATATTTACCTGCTAATGGTTCCATCACCTTATCGACCAACTTAGAAGATATGGCTTATACTTTTTGGGACTTCAATGGCTCGCTTGTCGGTACAACTGCTTCTATCAATATCAGCAATACAGGACTTTATGCCGTTTCCGTCATTGATTCTTGTGGCAATACTGCAACCGATAGCCTACAAGTTTTAGCAGCCAATGGAAGTACCAATGTTTGGCCAGGTGATACGAATCACGATGGAGTCGTCAATAATTTAGATATTCATCCTATTGGAGACCACATGGGAGAGATAGGAGTCCCAAGAAATAATAAAGATACATCTTGGTATCCACATCCAAGTCCAGACTGGCAATATGAGCAAGATAATAGCAAAGATGTCAAACATGTTGATTGCAATGGTGACGGTGAAATTGACCTAGATGATGGACTCGCTATTCAGGTAAATTATGAAAAAAATCATGATGAATCAAGTGCTTCTCCTTCTTTTGAAGAAGTCTTGAGTCCCTTTCAAATCACTTTACAGCCGACCAATATTCCCGATATTGAAAATGATGGAAACACCTTGCATTTAAACCTTATTTTAAGTAACACAGATGGGGGCAACTTAGCTTTTTATAGTGGCAGTTTTAGCATTAATTATGCCAATATCAATGGTGCATTAAGCAATCCACAAATCAGCTTTGAGGATACTTGGCTAGGCACACCTAATGAAGATATATTTTACATAACTCACAATGATGAAGATAATCAAATCTTATATATTGGTATCACTCGTTTAGACCATATCAATCGCATTGGCTCTGGCAAAATTGGCTCTTTGACCCTTGAAATCAATCAAAATGTCTTAGGTTTTTCTGACAATATTTTATTAGATTTAGATATACAAGAAACCCTTATTTTAAACAGCGAAGCTCTTCCTTTACCGATTGCTTCCCCTATCACCTCTATTGCATTTAATACAGAAACGTGTCCTTACGATATGGTCATTACACCCAACAGTTTTTTAGCACCCATCACCCAAGTAGCCAACAATATTTCGACGACTGGTAATATCCACATTGACGATGACCAAGAGATGCTTTTCAAAGCCAATGAAGTAGATATAAGCCCCAACTTTAGTATTGAAATAGGTACAAGTTTTGGTGTCATGAATGAACCTTGCAACCTCAATGCATTTACTCCTGACAGTAATCAATCTATCAACTTTAACCTTGTTTTTGAATACCTAGTTACACAGACTTCCAACATCCAATTTGAGATTTCAGACTCCAATGGCAATCTATTGCATTCATTGGATATGGGTTTTCAAGAAGCAGGCTTACAGACCTTCACCTTAGACGACATTTCACTCGACTATGGAACCTACATGGGTGTATTTATCGAAGACACCAAGCGACATTATTTTTCATTTGACTACTAAATATAAGTAACAAGTTTATAGTGACTGGGGACTTTCGGTTCACTTTGTGAATTTCTCCTCATACAACTAGAAGCAGGATTTTTAGGAGCGAACAGCTTTATGCTTCGTCGTCACAGAAAGTCCCGCTATCCGTTTTTATTGCTGCTCTAGCTTTACCCAAACCAGTCAGGTTTTTAAAACCTGACTGGTTTAGCCAAGTCGCAGCAATACCACTACTATCGGGGCTAGCTGGTTTAGGACACAACCTATAGTAACTGAATTGCTTTAGAATTAAAGACGTATAATGGATTCCTCGTAATTGAAATATCAAAATTCTGTCCATTCTTCTAATTCCTAAAAAATTCTGTTCAAAAGTTACAATAGATTCCTCGTAATTGAAACATCAAAATTCTGTCCATTCTTCTAATTCTTAAAAAATTCTGTTCAAAAAACTAGCACTAAGAGGTAACAACCATCCAAAAATAGCCCCGATAGCAGTGGTATGGCTGCCAAGCTTAGCCAGATGCAAGGCACTTTGAAAGTGCCTTGCATCTAAGCCAAGCCGCAGCAATAAGAACGAATAGCGGGCATTCCCAACACGACGAAGCCCCCAAACCTTCGCTCCAAATCAAAAAAACAACCTTCTAAAATAGACATAACAAAAATCATAACCAAATAAAAATCAAACACTTAAAACACAAATACACTAAAATATCTTGTAACAATCAACATTATATATGTTTGAAAAAGACAATCACATAATCTTATATTTGTATCAACATTACAAGATAAACCTATAAGAAATACATAAAAAAATGCAAATAACTTATCTTGTGATAACCTTAAACATTTTATCACCTATCAAAAACTGGAAAAATGCTTAAAAATGCCATCTTAACCGTCTTACTGACTGTTGGATTAGGAATCATTGCCCTCGCCCAACCAGACCAATCCAACAACCTATTCAACCAAATTGCTGAAAGCAATAGCAACCGTCAATGGTTCAAAATCAAACCTGAACAAAGAGTGGCAAAAGCCTCCTTTTTAGAACAAACCAAAAACATTTTTGACCTTAATCACCACAACGATTTTATAACTACCAAAACCCAAACAGATGAATTGGGTTGGACACACCATCGCTTACAACAAACCTATCAAAACGTTCCCATTGAAGGTAGCGACTACATCTTACACGAAAAAGATGGTGTCATTCACAAAACCAATGGTCGGGTTCAGCCCAATATCAGCATTTCCACTACTCCTACCCTTTCTGAAATAGATGCCTTGCAACTGCTTTTACAAGAGATAAATGCAGATGAATACGCTTGGGAAAACGAGACGATGGAAAATAGCTTACAATACCAATGGGAAGATGAAGATGCCACCTATTATCCCGAAGGAAAACTCCTTATTTACTCCCTAGATGAAGGCGAAACCCACCAATTAGTTTATCAATTGGATATCTATGCGACCATTCCACATCATTACCACTCCTACTATGTCGATGCTCATACAGGCAAGATTATAGAAGAAGTATCTTTGCTTTGTCACGCAACAGCCTCCACCAACTACTATGGCACAGTTGATATTACCACTCAATATGATGATGGAGATGACCTATATTATCTCTACAATGTAGCAAAAAATATAGAGACCCATGATGCTAACAATGGACTCAATTTACCAAGCAATCCCTTCACAGACATCAACAACTCTTGGACTGCCTCTTATCAAAAAACCGCTTGTGAAGCCCACTGGATTGCCGAACAAACACATCACTATCTTTTAGAAGAACATAACCTTTATGGCTACGATGGCTATGGAAGTAAAATGATGATTTGGGTACATTTTGGACAAGCTTTAGACAATGCTTTTGGAGGCAATGGACGCATCTACTTTGGCGACGGTGATGGCATTGCCACAGGAAAAATGACCTGCATTGACATCGTTGCACACGAATATATGCACAATGTCATACAAGCCAGCTCCAACTTAAAACCCAAACAGGAACCTGGTGCGTTAAATGAGTCCTTTGCCGATATTTTTGGGGCTATTTTAGAAAAAGAACTTGATCCCAATAATTTTGACTGGACCATGGGCGAAGATGTATTTCTCAATGGAAGTGCTTTTCGCTCTATGAGCAACCCTAAAGCTTTTGGAGATCCTGACACCTATCAAGGACAATACTGGCAAAATGGTGGAAACGATCAAGGAGGCATCCACACCAATAGTGGTGTTCAAAACCATTGGTTTTATCTTTTATCGGAAGGCGGCAATGGAACCAACGACAACGGACAAAATTATGAGGTCGATGGCATTGGAATGAACAAAGCCGCTAAAATCGCTTTTCGCACCGTCACACAATACCTTTCCAAATACAGTAACTATTATGACGCTTACAATACATCTATAGAAGCAGCCACAGACCTTTATGGTGCATCTTCAGAAGAAGTACAACAAGTCCAAAATGCTTGGTGTGCTGTCGGTGTTGGACCTTGTGACAATGCTTCGGATGGCTCCTTAACCATCACTAATCCCAATGGTGGAGAACCTCTTTCACAAGGCATCAACCAAACCATCACTTGGAACAAAGCAGGGAATACAGGCAACTTTGTCACCCTCGAATTGTCCATTGATGGTGGTAGTAACTGGATCGTTATTGATGACCAAGTAAACAACGATGGCAACTATACTTGGACTGTACCACCTTATGTCACCACCGTTGCCTTACTACAAATCACCTCCAACGACAACCCCACTATCTTCGACCAAAGTGATGACTACTTCACAATAGAAAGCTGCGATGTACAAGCCAATTTCACGATGAATAACAATGAAATCTGTGTAGGGGAAGCAGTATTTTTCACCAGTCAAAGTACAGGAAGCTATACAGGTTTTGAATGGCGCATTTTGCCCAACACCAACACTTTCAGCACCTCACCCAATCCAACTTATACCTTCTCACAAACAGGCAACTATACCATTGAGCTAAAAGCCTTAAAAAGCAATCAATGTGCCGATATTATCCAAAAACAACTCAAAGTACAAACGGCTGATGCCAACTTCTCTTATCATATCAATGGCTTAAATGTACAGTTCACCGCTCCCGAAAATGCTAGTGATGCAACTTATAACTGGACCTTTGGAGACGGCAATAATAGCAGTAATCCAACTATCACTCACAACTACTCAACTGCTGGAAACTACCAAATTTGCCTAACCGTCAATGGCTGTGGAAACGATAATCATTGTGAAAACCTCTCTCTCAATCTTACCAATAATTGCACAGATGCTCCCACTATCGAATGGGAACAAAATTTTGGAGGTAGTAGTTGGGAACATCTGTATTCTCTTCAACAAACCAATGACGGTGGGTTTATTTTAGGAGGGTATAGTCAATCTACTGATGGAGATGTGGGCAATAATAATGGAAGATGGGATTATTGGATTATCAAAATTGATGCTGTCGGAAATATTCAATGGGAACAAAATTTTGGAGGGAGTTCCGATGAATCATTTTCCTGTATTCAACAAACCAATGATGGAGGTTTTATTTTAGGAGGAAGTAGCTATTCTATTGATGGAGATGTTGGCAGTAATAATGGAGAAGATGATTTTTGGATTATCAAAATTGATGCTGTCGGGAATCTTCAATGGGAACAAAACTTTGGGGGTAGTAGCCATGACTTTTTTAAAACTCTTCAACAAACAAAAGATGAGGGATATATTTTAGGGGGAGAAAGCTGGTCTATTGATGGAGATGTTGGCGAGAATAATGGATCTGCTGATCTTTGGATTGTAAAAATTGATGCTTTGGGTAATTTGCAATGGGAGCAAAACTTTGGAGGAAGTAATTCTGATAGATTTAGCGATCTTCAACATACTAGTGATAATGGATATATTTTAGGAGGATATAGTATGTCTAATGATGGAGAGGTTGAAGGTAATAATGGAGAAAGAGATTTTTGGATTGTCAAAATTGATATTAATGGCAACTTACAGTGGGAACAAAACTTTGGGGGTAGTTCTAATGATAGACTTAAATCTCTTCAACAAACCAATGATGAAGGATTTATTTTAGGGGGATCTACATACTCAAATGACGGAGATGTTGGAGAGAATAGTGGATCTACCGATTTTTGGATTATCAAAACTGATGCTCTAGGTAATCTGCAATGGGAACAAAACTTTGGGGGAAGTAACGCAGACTATCTTTATTCTCTTCAACAAACCAATGATGGAGGATTTATTTTAGGAGGAGATACTCCTTCTAATGATGGGGATATTGAAAATAATTATGGAGAAAGGGATTTTTGGATTATCAAAACAGATGCCTTAGGTAATCTACAGTGGGAACAAAACTTTGGAGGTAGTGATGATGATTGGTTTCGTTATCTTCAACAAACCAATGATGGGGGATATATTTTAGGAGGGTATAGTCGCTCCAATGATGGAGATGTTGGAGACAATAATGGAGACTATGACTATTGGATTGTAAAACTCTCCCCTACTTGCTCTACCAATTGTTTAGCTTCTGATTCCTTAATATTAGTCAACTTCTACAACAATACCAATGGACCCAACTGGACCAACACTTGGGATGTATCACAGCCTGTTAGCACTTGGTATGGTGTGACATTAAGCACAAACGGATGCAATGTAACGGGATTAAATATTGCCAACAATGGCTTAAATGGCTGTTATATGGACGGGCTTTGCACCCTAAATTTAAGCAGTTATGATTTTAGTGACAATGCTTTGCCTGACAATGGTTCTCCTACAGGTTTTCAAGGCTTTTGTGAAGGAGATGTTTCTTGTGTGGAAACCAACTATCCTGTTGTGCCTGGTGATGTGAGTTTTGATGGTGTTGCCAATTATCAAGATGTGCCTGCTTTGGGATTGGTTTTTGGTTTACAAGGAACGACTCGTGTGGCGCAAGATATTGTGTGGGAACCTCATCTAAGCGATAATTGGGGCGTTCTGCAAGAGAATGGAAGGGATGCCAAACACGCTGATACCGATGGCAATGGCATTGTAGATTTAGAGGACTTGTTCGCCATTGAGCAAAACTATGGTGAAACCCATAACGAAGCTCCAACTTCCTCTTCCAATAACTATACCGATAGTCCCATCGAAATGTATCTGCAACCTACCGTGATTCCTTCTTTAGAAGGCAATGACAATATGATTGAGTATGATATTATGGTCATTAATACAGAAGCCAATGATGTGGCTTTGTATGGAGGCCATTTTAGCATTACCTATGACAATCCAGATGGCTATATTGAAGAGGTAAATGCACAGATCAACACCTCTTGGTTGGGTATTCCTCAGCAAGATTTATACTCCATCGTTCACAAAGACACTGATGCACAAGTGGTGGAGGTCGGTTTTACAGGCATCGACCATTCTGATAAGATAGGCAACGGTTCCATCGGAAAGCTCTTTGCTTGTATCAACAATGACACGCCTCCTTGGGATAGCCTTGATATCACCTTTGACATCAGCAATATTAATATTAATAACAGCCAAGCAGATGCCTTGCCTATCGCTACCAATAGTACGACTATTGGATTTGATGATGATACCGATTGTGTCAATCACCGCATCATTACTTACAGTAGTTTACCTGTCAATGCACAAGTCACCAAAGTTGCCAACAACCTTATCGAAACCAGTGGCAATGTGCAAGTAGCAACAGGACAAAAGGTCGAATTAAAATCCAATGAAACCCATATTAACGAGAACTTCCAAGTCTTGACAGGTGGCGTTTTAGAGGTTTACAATGATCCATGTGGTACTGGCAGTAAGCCCATAAATGCAAGTATTCAACGAAGGGTTTTTAGGTGGAGTAAAGACACAGATCAGATTGTCATTGACTATGATTTATCTCAAGAAGTCGAGGTCTTTTTGGAAGTCTTGACATTAGAAAAACAAAAAGTCAAGCATTTATACTTAGGCAGTCAAACCATCGGTTCACAACAACTGCAACTCAATCGGTCAGAACTCCCTACTGGTAAGCTCTTGGTTTGTTTGAAGAAAGGACGTAAACGATACTATAATTACATCGAAAATTAATGTGTGTTTCTTAGTAGGAAGTGGCAACATTTTTTCATTGAGGGCGAAACGTTGTCCTTCCTATTTTTTCATTGTAACAATGAAGTAGAGATTTTCTCTTCATACACCTAGAATCAGGATTTTTTGGATTTACAGGATTTGCTTGATTTTTTCGGGCTTTTTATGTCCTATCTTGAATGGAGGACACTACTCATAGTAAATGAATTCTAAAACCATTCATTTCTCGTAATTGAAATATCAAAATTCTGTCCATTCTTCTAATTCCTAAAAAATTCTGTTCAAAA
>JAHDBB010000199.1 GCA_020630635.1 Chitinophagales bacterium | reverse complement strand
TACTTAGTTTCCACACAAAAAAAATTCATCAAATATTCATAAAAATTGCCACCAATCATAAATGGGACTTTTTGACTTTTTAACACACGAAATTGCCATTGACCTTGGAACCGCCAACGTGCTGATCATCTTCAAAGACAAAATCATTGTAGATGAACCTTCCATTGTTGCCATTGACCGAGCCACTAACAAAGTGATAGCCGTTGGACGAAAGGCAATGCAAATGCACGAAAAAACACACGATAATATCCGTACCATTCGACCCCTCAAAGATGGAGTAATTGCTGACTTTGAGTCTGCTGAAATCATGATGCGTGAGATGATCAAAATGATTTATCCAAGCAAAAGATGGTTTACGCCTTCGTACCGAATGGTTATTTGTATTCCTTCTGGAATCACGGAGGTCGAAAAACGGGCAGTCTTTAACTCTGCCGAACGGTCAGGCTCAAAAGAAACTTACCTTATTCATGAACCAATGGCAGCCGCATTAGGTATCGGTATAGATGTAAGTGAGCCAGTCGGTAATATGATTATTGATATTGGAGGGGGAACGACAGAGATTGCGGTTATGGCACTGATGGGCATTGTTTGCGATGAGTCCATACGAGTGGCAGGAGATGACTTTACTCTAGATATCGTTGATTATATGCGCCGCCGACACAATATACTGATTGGTGAGAGAACTGCGGAAAGTATCAAAATCAATATCGGATCGGCTGTAATGGACTTGGAAGAACCTCCTGAAGATTATGCCGTGAATGGACGAGATTTGATGACAGGTGTTCCCAAACAAATTATGATCGGATATGCTGAAATCTCTCAATGTTTGGATAAGTCCATTTCTAAAATTGAAGAAGCTGTTTTGAGAGCTTTAGAATCTACACCTCCAGAATTGGCTGCCGATATTTACAAAACAGGAATCTATTTGACAGGAGGAGGAGCTTTGTTGAGAGGCTTGGATCGACGATTGGCAATGAAAACGAAATTGCCTGTACACGTTGCTGAAGACCCACTTAGAGCCGTTGTAAGAGGTACAGGCTTGGCATTGAAAAAACCTGAAATGTATCCTTTTTTAATGAAAAAGTAAAAATAAAAATAAACTGGAAACACTATCTTTTAGGCAGCACGCCCACCTTAAAAACTCGAAAACTTTGTGCGCTAAACAAATCAAACACATTGCTATAGCAGGAAATATTGGGGCAGGCAAAACGACACTTGCGACCAAATTGGCTCAACATTTTAACTGGAAAGTTCACTATGAAGATGTTGAAAACAACCCATATCTTGCTGACTTTTATAACGACATGTTGCGTTGGTCTTTCAACCTTCAGATTTACTTTCTAAATAGTCGCTTCAATCAGTTACTAGAAATTCGTAGGGGAGAGGATGTAGTTGTTCAAGATAGGACTATCTATGAAGATGCTCGTATTTTTGCACCGAATCTCTATCATATGGGATTGATGACCGAACGAGATTTTAACAACTATACGACCTTATTTGATACCATTTGTTCACAAGTCGGACCACCCGATTTGTTGATCTATTTAAGGGCTTCTTTGCCCGTATTGGTCAAACAAATTGAGAAAAGAGGACGGGGATATGAGGAAAATTTACGCTTGGATTATCTTAAACGACTCAATGAATATTATGAAAATTGGATAACCGATTATAAGGAAGGTCCTTTGTTAATTATCAAGGTCGATGAGGTCAATTTTGCAGATAAGCCCGAAGATTTGGGAAAGGTTATTAGTAAAGTGGATGCTGAATTAAATGGGTTGTTCTAATGGATTAAGGTACAGGGTTTTACCGTTGTAGGATCGTTTAAAAATTCTCTTTGGTAAAGGGGAAGACCATGCAAAATAGACCTGATAGTAGTGGTATCACCAATCTGCGTTGGCTCAATGGTTTGGATGGCTTGGTGATAAGAACGGATAGCAGGACCCCAATGTGACGATGAAAGCTCAACTGTTCTCTCCAAAAAGAAAAAAATAAAACACACAAAATTGGAAACTTGGATGGTATATTTCATTTTAAATCACTTCTAATAAATGCAATATGCTTCAAAAAACCAAAGGCATTGTCCTAAAATCCGTTAAATACTCTGAAACCAGTCTAATTTGTAAGGTCTTTACCGAACAATTGGGGATGCGTTCATATATGATTAGTGGCGTTCGTGCGACCAAATCTGTTCATAAGCCTGCCCTTCTACAACCGTTGAGTCTCTTGGACATGGTGGCTTACGAAAGTGCTAAAAAAAAGATCAATCGTCTCAAAGAATTTAAACTTTCGACGGTCTTTCAAACCATTCCTTTCGATATTTTGAAGAGTACAACGGGCTTATTTATGACCGAAATTTTGTCGAAAACACTGAAAGAAGAAGCGGCTAATCTTCCGCTTTTTGCCATTGTTGAAAAACAAATTTTGTTTTTAGACGAAACAGAAGAGAGTATTGCCAACTTTCCCATTTATTTTTTATTAGAATTGAGTCGCTATCTAGGTTTTTATCCCCAGAACAATTATAGTGAAGAATACCGTCATTTTGATATGGAAAATGGCAGATTTACAGGCGAACATTTACCTTTTTTAGAAAATCCTCAAAAACATGGAACCTTAAGCCGTCATTTATCGTTTATATTGGGGCAGCCGCAAGAAAGCATCTTACATTATAAGATATTGCCAGAAGATAGACGAGCCTTATTGACCTTATTATTGCAATATTATGAGTGTCATTTGCCCAATTTTGGCGATATTCAGTCGGTAGGAATCTTGCAAGAAGTGCTGTCCTGAATCTTTTTAGGTTGAGAGAAAAAAAAATGCAAAAAAAGTGTTTATTTCTTTGAAAAAATAGAATGAAGCCCTTATCTTTGCATTCCAGTTTTGGTGAGGTGGGTGAGTGGCTGAAACCACCAGTTTGCTAAACTGACGTACCTCTAAAGGGTACCGCGGGTTCGAATCCCGCCCTCACCGCCACATTTTTTTTTCGGGGTGTAGCGCAGTCCGGTTAGCGCACCTGCTTTGGGAGCAGGGGGTCGTAGGTTCGAATCCTACCACCCCGACGATTGAAAATCAAGCAGTTACGATACTATTTCGTAGCTGCTTTTTTTGTTGGGTAAAACAATGCTACAACATTTTATGATTTTCTAATGGTTATTTTTTTTAGGAGAGAATGGTTCCTCTTTCATCGCAATGGGTCTCCTCGCTATCCGTTCTTATGCTAAATCAGCCTCGCAAAACCTTCTAGCTCACGCTACATTTAGCATACCACTACTATCGAGTCTAGATGGTTGTGGCAAGTATTTCTTAGTACCAGCCTTTTTAAATCCTAATATCAAAATTTAAAATTCTAAAAAGTTAGTACACCGTCAAATTGTTACTATTGGCTACCTGCCTAAGATTGCCAATTACCTTGATTACACCTAAAGAAAGCTTAGGTCGTTTCAATCGTATGAGTCTTCCCATATGAATGTACTCCTTTCTCTTTATCAATCGGATTGCCTCTTCTTTGCGTGGTTAGCAATCCGATTGAAGCGATTCATTTTTTCTTTGATTGTAATACCAACTAGCTCCGAATGGATTACATTCTAAGTTTTAATATCTAAATTCTAAAGCGGTTCAGTTATTGTGGGAACAGACCTCAACGAACTAGTCCCGAATGAGTTAAATTCTAATCTTGAAATTCTAAATTTTAAAACAGTTCAGTTACTATACATTTTGTCCGCAACGAACTAGCCCCGATAGTAGTGGTATCACCAACGTGTATTGGCTAAGGGGTTCGGGCGGTTTGGTGGTAAGAACGGGTAGCGGGACTTTCCTTTGCAACGAAGCTTGTAAAGTGCGCTCCTATAAAATAAAAAACCCTGCAAAGCGATTGCCTTGCAGGGTTTGGTATATTAAACTTATGAGGCGACCCAAGCCTTTGCAAATTCAAACCCTTGTCTTTCTTTAGAGTTTTTTTGAGGTAGCAGCTTCAATAACTGTGGATTAAATGATATTTGTCCATCTAAGGTCCCATCATTGGTATATACCACCTCATTTTTATGGCTAAATAAAGAAGGAGAAACAAAGGTATATAGTTTCCAAATATTTTGATTTAATGGAGTCACTGTTCCTTTTTGAACTTGGTACATTTTTCCTTCTTTGGGTGAGAAAACATTCAAAGATTGTAGTTCTTCTGATTTAGCAAACCGAAACTTTTTAGGCTTAATTTTTAAAATTTTCTTAAAATACTTTTCGATTGTTCTAGAGTCAAGGTCTTCATCTCCTCTAAAATGAAATGCATACAATCTATCATTGACATTCATAACAATAGACTTTAATTCTTGACTTAAAGCTATTTTTCTCGCTTGTGCAGCATCTTCACAGTTATTGACAACAACATGGGCTTTGGGTTTATGTTTAAAATTCCATTTAGGATCAACAAGTACATCTTTTAAAAAAACAAATCTTTCTACCATGATTATATATATTTTATGTAGAAAAGTAAATGTATTGCTAATCTTATAACGAACTGGTAGTATTTTTATATTTTGTTTAAGTAAGCTTTGTTGGTTTCACAAGGGGATAAATCACCTCATTAAAAGAAGCTAAAGGAATTTTTTTATACCTTTTAAACAAGTATACCAGTCTCTAAAATTGTAATAAGGAATAGGTACGAACTCAACTCGTAATTTAGTCGTCCCAGATATGATATTTCTCGAAGAAATGTCATATCTAATCTAAGAACTTATTTCGTACACCTTCCTAAGAAGTAGATATGAGGCTATTTTTCAGAAAAGACTTTTATGACCGATGGGGGATTCAACTCAATAACGCCTAATAAAATGAAGACATTTTTAGGATCATTATTTAATAGAAAAACCACTAAGTGAAGTATCAGAAACAAAGTATTCCAAAATGGGACTAAGATATTTTTTGATTTTCAGCAGTTCGACGACTTGACATAGCAAGAAACTACAGCGAGTATTTTTAACGAAGAAAATCGGAAATTTCCATGTCACCTAGAATCACTTATTTTTGTTGTATCACTAGAGACATTTATTCTTTTGCCCACATAAAACTCATTGGTAGCAATAGTATTAAGTACCTAACTGTAAGGGACTCTTTTTTCTCATTCTGCGTTATTTTTTCCAGCGATAGCTCGGCTATCCTCTTAGAAAATGCCTTGTGAGTAAAAAATAGTCCGTCTCAAAAATGACGATTATTTAAGCATAAGTACTTACGTTGGTAGGACTACCCAATATTGATTAACTTTTCTATATTAAGGAAAGAATATACTACCTTTTTTGGTGAGTAGCATATTATTGTAATAGCATAATATAAAAAATAATCTCTATTTACAAAGAAAATGCCTCAATTAGAAAAAATAAAAAACCCTGCAAAGCGATTGCCTTGCAGGGTTTGGTATATTAAACAAAGGGCATTAAACCCTTATTTCATTTAAAGTAATTTGAGCCTACTTCTTGTTTCTTGTTTCCAAGATGTATAACAAGTGCATTAAGTAAGCAAAGATAGGACCTGCTATAGCGACACCGATAACATCTGGTAAGAAGATAGCACCGTAGATAGCAAAGCAAATTACGAAACCAACTAAAGCAGCAATCGCTGTTAAAGTGAAGGCTTTGCGTAAGATTGCACTATTGAAAGGTAAACGTAAAGATTGACCGAAAGGCATTGGGATATTTTGACTACCCAAACCAGCCAATGAAACGTGACCTACTGCCATTTTCACAGAACCAAATACCATCAATAATAACGCTAAGGTCATTAATCCCCATTGGCTCAAAGTTGGAATGTCTTGTGGAATCGTGCTACAATCAACAACAGTCACACAATAGGCAGAATCAGAAAAATCGCAACAGAAACCATCGGGAGCCAAGCCAGGTACTGTTGTTAAATCCAATACAAGATCTGGAAGAATACCGCCTGGAAGTGCGCTAAATGGTAATGTTAAGGTTTGAGTTTCACACCAAGTTTGAATATCTTGGTCTGTAAATTCCACGCCAACAGCCATAAAGATACCATTTAAAGCATTTAAGAAGCCAGATAAATCTACTTGACCGATTGGAGGAATTGGAGAAAATGGGAATTGAGTAACCCCATCAATAGCGGCTGTAATCGCATCTAAAGTCTCTTGTGTATAAGCTACAGAACGTACACAAGCTGTTTCGCCTTCTGCCAAAACAGAAAGATCTAACATAGCAGTACTAGCAATAGTGATAAGGTCACCATTCGCAGAATTAACAACTGCATAGTTTTGAACCAATGAACCAGAACCACCAGTAATAGATGGAGCTCCAAAGATACTAGTTACATCTACAGCTGCTTGTTCTGCTTCACCATTAGGACCAGGACCTGTACCTGTCAAACAAACGTTAGCAGTAGGAATAGCTGGTTCACCAGCAGCAATACCACAGCCAGTACTAGTACAACCAGCACAAGTCAAAGTGCCATTTAAAGTAGGTAAAGGACAATCAGCAGTTGGTGTAAAAGTAACATCAGCAGTAAAGTCATAAGCCAAAGCATCACCATCTGCTGCACAAGCCAAAGGAGAGCCAGCAGCCGTCGCACAAACTGTTCCATCAGTCGCTTCTAAAGTAGCTGTTAAAGTACCACAAGTACCATCACCAGCCGTATTAACTGTCAAAGTTGGATAAACAGGAACATTGATAGGATTGAAGCCAGCAGTTGTAAGGTCATCTAATAAAGTAGCACCACCTAAAATACCAGGATAGTCAGTTCCATTGTTACATTGAATAGAGGCAATTTGAATAACGGCATCTACTGGATTACAAGTTTCATTTAAAGGAGCAGTCAATGTAACACACAATTCATTTGGATTCGCACCAGCTACACCCATTAAAGTAATAGGTGCGCCATCAATCGTTCCATTGATTACTAAACCTTCAGCAGCATCGAATAAAGTCAAACAAATATCAGCAGAACCACCAGAACAAACTTCTGTTGGTACAACTGGTAAACCTGCTGCAATATCAATTCCTTGACAAGTTGGTGTACAAACAATTGCACAATCAATAGGATTAGATGCTTGGCTTGTACCTATAAAACAAGGACTGTTGAAAGTCGTAAAGTCATAAACTAAGTCTGCGTCTGTATCTACAAGATCAGGACAAACATTAGGAACACCAGCCGTACCTGCTACATTAGCACATTCTGTACCATCCATAGAAGTCAAGATTGCAGAACCTGCATTGCCCATACAATCAGGTTGTACAATAGCTTCAGTCAACATTGGATAAACATTTGCCATACCAGCAGAAAGAGCTGTGACAGCCGCACCAGTTGCATCTAAGACTGCTGTAATACCATCTGCACAAATAGCAGTTACTACATAATCTACCATTATAGGATCACAACCAGGATTAGTCAAAGGAACATCTACACAAATTTGAAGATCACCAGCAGCACCAACCGCTTGAGTTCCATTAATATCAACTGTAACACCATCTGCATCCGCATCAAAATCTACACAAATATTTACCATTCCATCTGCTACACAAGCCTCTGTTGGAGCATTTAATGTAGCAACAGGACAAGTTGCGGTAGTTTTTGTATAATCTGGTGTAGGAGTACCAGAGCCAGCAGAAGTCAAAGACTCTCCATCTGTATCTTGACCAAAATCATCAGCACAATCAGGAGTTGAGCCTGCTGGTAACATAGAAGTATCTAAAGCAAAACCATTGTAAACCAAAGAGGCATAGCTGTTAGAAGTAGGATCATAAAGGATCACTTGGTCACCAGTATTACCTAAGCTAATACCAATAGCAATAACTTCAGCAGGTTGAGCAGCAACAGTAGCATCCCAAGCATTGATCAAAACAAGACAGTCATTGGCAGGAATGATTGTTCCTGCAGGGAAGGTAAATACCAAACCAGAACCATCATAGATTTCATAACCAGACATATCAATATCTGCGGCTGTAGTATTACAAATTTCTACAAACTCATCTGCTGTTTCAGCAGTACCATTACAATCGGTATCGAAATTAATAGTAGTACTATTAGGATCAGGTAAAACCTCTGTAATTTGAATACCAATATTAGCACCTGGACAAGGAGGAACCATTGTACAACCAGCACAAGCTACTGTTGTAGCCGTTAAGGTAGAACAACCATTAGGATCTGTTACACTTGCAGTAAAGTCACCCATGAATGTGTCTCCATCATTGACACACGCTTGAGTTTGCATATCACACATTGTTACACCATCAGCCGCCATTAAGTTTACTTGCAAAGTACCACAAGTAGCAGCATCTGCTGTTGCATCCATTGCAGTCAATACTGGGTAAGCTGTTACAGTTACTTCTAGAACACCTGCACCTACAGGAACATCTGTACCATCATCACAAGTCGCAGTTGCTGTAAATACATAATCAATAGGCGCACAAGTATTGTTGGCAGGAATCGTTACACGAGCAGGAAGACCATTTCCTGTGTATAAAGCACCACCATTACCAGCTAATGTGAAAGTAGCCGTACCCATATTGAAGGCTGCAAAATCAATCACTACATCTTCAGCACCACCACAAGAAGCAGTAATATCTTGTGTGATAACAGGATCTGTTGGGCAAGTAACACAAGCAGGCATTGCTGGACAAAATGGAATAGCACCCGTTTCCATAACAGGATCTGGATTTGGAGGACAACCACCTGGATTGGTTCCTGCGTCAATTGGGTAATTTGATGTAATAGTATATTCATAAGCCCCATCAACTCCAGCAGTTGGAGGAGTACAGACTTCAGCAATTGCAGCAGTTGTTTCTCCACCTGCAACAGTAGGAGGGCAAGTACTAGCCGATACATCAATTGTTGGAGCTACACCACAAGCTCCTGCTTGTACGGTATATTGGTTAAAGTTAGCGGGATCAGGATAAATTGTTACAACCAAAGGTTGAGGTAAAAATCCTAAAACAGCATTAATATCATTACCTGTTAAAAACCCAGCATTATATCCAACTAATCCACTAGCACAGTTAGGATCAGATGTTGAAACGTTATTCAAAGTAACAGAAATGTCATAAGGAGCACAAGGATCTGGACCGTCAGGTGCAGTAAGACTAAAGCAAGCTTGTGCACCATTTTGACTAACCACAAAACCAGGATCAACAGGGGTTGCTGTATAATCTAAATTGACTGCTGAAAGATCACATCCAGCACAATCAGTATCTAAACATAATTCAATTAAATCACCTACACATACTGTTGCAGGAAGGGCAGGGGGATTATTTAGGTCCACTAACACAGTAGGACAGCCAGGGTCTGCTTGGGCAAGCACTTCTTTTTGTGCCAAGCAGAATAGCAATAATCCACATAAAAATATAGATAATATTTTTTTCATAATATATTTGAATTTTTAGTTTTCTAATTTTTCAATGATTTCCTTTTTCAAATATTGAAGGAATGATGGTTGAAGATTACTATCTAATTTATTCATCCATTTTTTGATAGCATCTTGATCTTTAGAAGGTAATAATGTTGCTAGTTGTTCAAAATCCATTTGTTCCACTTCAGCAGCAGTAACCGTCTTGGTCAAAGAATAACCTTGCATGGGAGTTTGTGCCTGAATACTGTCAGTCATAGCACAAAAGCTAATTACACCAACAGCCAATAGGCATAATAATTTTCTTTTCATAATAAATAGAATTTTAGTTTAATTTATTTTTATTTAAATATAATATTGGTTTTTAATATCTAAGGAGTGAAGATAAGATTTTTTCTTTTGATGAAAGACAGAATTTCCGACTTTTTATGTGTTTTGTAATGTTAAATGTACAATATTGGACAAAAAGAGGTGATTTGAAAATAAAAACCTGTGATATATTTATTTTCTTAAATTGGGGTAATTAAAATATTGACAAATTAACATGTATTATTTTATTTAACGATTTATATTTTTGAGGAGGAGCGAAGGGTTGGCTACTTCGTCGTATTAGAAAGTCCCGCTATCCGTTCTCATTCGTGTTGCCACCGTTTTTCTAAGCCAACGCTTTGACACGAATACCACTTCTATCGGGGCTAGTTGGAATGGACAGCACCAAGAAGATAAAAATAAAAAAAGCACTAATCTCTATTGAGATTAGTGCTTTTTGTTTTTCATTAGAT